>DEAY01000116.1 GCA_002348345.1 Verrucomicrobia bacterium UBA2970 | reverse complement strand
CGAGGGCAACGCCCCGAGCACTGGCGGGAGGCACTCTACTACCACTACCAGATGATCGAACCCGCGTCCCGGACCAGTCACCTCGTGGCCCGCCATTACGGCATCCGGACTCAATATCACAAGCTGATCTACTTCTACGATTCGAAGGAATGGGAACTATACGATCTCCTGAGCGATCCCCGGGAGGTTCTCAATCAGTATAAAAATCCGCTTTACCAACCGATCGTGAGGGACCTACGAACGCGTTTGGCGCAGCTGCGGGAGGACTACCAGGATGACACCGGCCCCTCCTTCAGGTCCGAGTAGCGAAAAACTAACAAACGCCCGGCCCTCCCCCACGGCGGCCTAGCCTGCTCAACCAAACCATTCAGGCATCGCCCGGCCGCTCTCGACAAGGGGAACCGGCCGGTCTTCCCGATTGGTGATCATCATTTCCGGATCGACCCCCAGGGCCCAATAAATCGTCTTCGCCAGATCCTCCGGGCTCACCGGATGCTCCACCGGATACTCGGCTTTGGCATCGGACTTCCCGTAGGCCATCCCGCCGCGAATTCCCGCGCCCGCCAAGAGACAGGGAAAGCATGTGCTCCAATGATCCCGCCCCCAATTGCCGTTGGCTTTCGGCGTCCGGCCCATCTCCCCCAGAGCCACCACCAATGTCTCATCCAGGAGACCGCTCTGCCCGAGATCATCCAGCAAGGCCGAACATGCCTGGTCAAAGGTCGGCAGGAGATGGTCTCGCACATCGTCGTTGGTGCGGTGTGAATCCCAGCTGTAACCATCGACACAGTCGTAATGCACCGTCACAAAGCGGACCCCCGCCTCCACCAACCGCTTGGCCATCAAACACGACTGACCAAACAAGTGCCGGCCGTAACGGTCCCGCATCTGGGTCGATTCCTGGCGGATATCCAGAGCCCGCCCGGTCTTGTTGGACGCCACCAACTCCAGCGCCCGCCGGCGATGCCGGTCCATCCCATTGGCCGCCCCGGCATCCAGGGACCGTTGCAACCCCTCAAACTGTTTGAGCAAACTCACCCGTTCGCGGATCCGTCCGACCGGAATCTCGGGGGCAAGTCCCTCGATCTGAAAATTCAATTCCTCCTCCGTGCAATTGCGCCAGTAGGGATTGTCCTCGAGATTGCGTTTATCAATCGCCGTCGTGAGCGGATCAAACCCCTTCCCCAACCATCCCCCGTACTGCCCCGGACGACGATACTGCCCCTTCTCCTGCAAGCGTCCCAACCAATTGGGCAGGACCGCATAGGAAGGCAGGTCCCGACGAAATTCGCCGCTGGACTGTTGCGCCAGATACTCCACCACCGAGCCCATCGACGGCCAATCCTCCGGGGTCGCCAAAAATCCGCCACCGATGGGAACGTGCCAGCGTTTCCCGGTCTGGATGTAGTGCGCCCCCCCGCTGTGATCATTGAACGTGTGGGTCATCGTCCGAACCACCCCGAAGCGATCCGCCCGCGCAGCCAGCCCGGGAAGATACTCGGAGATGAGTAAATCGGGATTCTTCGATCGAATCGGCAGGAAAGGGCCCCGGAACTCCCGGGGTGCCTCGGGTTTCATATCAAAGGTTTCCAACTGGCTCGGTCCGCCGAAGAGGAAGAGGAAAATCACCGACTTGGCCCGGCCCTGGGTCAAGGGCGCCGCGAGTTGTTCGGCCTCCAACACCTTCGGCAATGACAGGCCGAGCAGGCCGGCCCCGCCGATCTGGAGCAATTCCCGGCGGGAAATCCCCTCACACGAGCGCTTCGCCTGACCTTGAACCGTAACCATACCGATGCTCGATACTGCCCAAACCCGGGAAAAAACCAAGAAAATCCAACAGGAATCAAAACCTCGCCGATCTCCCCCTTCCCAGGCAAAAACCAGAATCCATCCCCCGCTGGAATCAGACTTGCTTCCTCAAGATAGCTCAGGGCGGACACCCGCCCGTTGATTTGGCACAAAAAATTCGCCACGCCACCTGGCATTCGCTATAACGCGCGGCTCGTTCCCATGTTAAACCTGTTTTCCAAGAACGCCGACCCGGTCGATGAACACGAACCGGGCCCTTTTGGTCCTTACCGACTCGTCGAGCTCATCAACACCGGCGGCATGGCCGATCTCTGGCAGGCCACCAACCCCGAAGGCCAAACCGTCGCCGTCCGAAAACTCCTCCCTCAACTCCGGCGGGACGCGATCTCGAAGAAGCGGTTCAACGTCGGCTGCGAGGTTCTGGCGGATGTCCACGAACACGACTACATCGTCCACTACATCGAGCACGGGAAAATAAAGGGCGTCCCCTTCATGGCCATGGAGTATATCGAAGGCGCCAACCTCAAGGAATGGATCGCCGAGCCCACCGAGGAACTTGGCCAGTATATCGGCAACATCATCATCGACATGGGCGAAGCCCTCGAACATGTCCATGACTGCGGCTACATGCACCTGGACTTCAAGCCCGAAAACGTCCTCGTCTCTTCCAACTGGAACGTCCGGTTGGTGGACTTCGATCTCGCACAGGAACGTCCGGAAAACCCCGTCAAACTCGCCAAAAACCCGGGCACCCCGGCCTACATGTCACCCGAGCAACTGCAGCGGGAACCCGTCGACCATCGGGCCGACATCTTCGCCTACGGCGTCTCCGTCTATGAGATCCTGACCGGACAAAAACCCTTCGCCGGGCCCACTCCGGCAGACATCCTGAGAAAACAACTCAACCGAAAAGCAGGCTTCCAACCGCCTCGGGAACTCAATCCGGACATCCCTCCCGCCGTGGAAAAGACCATCCTCAAAGCCCTCGAAACCGACCCCACAAAGCGCCACGGTCTCCTGAGCGTCATGCTGCACGACCTCCGCACGGCGCTCTACGTCTGAGACGGCAACAGATTCGGGCGTTCCACGCCGCATTCAACGCCCCCTGGCAAGGCATCGCCTGGCCCACATTTCCCGGAGGAGAATTTACTTGCGAGTGGCTCCAAAAACCGGAAGAGTTCGTGTCCGCGCGGGAGAGATGGCTGAGTGGTCGAAAGCAACGGTTTGCTAAATCGTCGTACGTGTCACAGCGTACCGCGGGTTCGAATCCCGCTCTCTCCGCCATTTATATAAGCTGTTTATATAAAGGGTTTTAATATGAAAAAGGTTCAAGCTGCCAGGTGAAATGATACACTAAGTGGTACACTGCTCATCAAGTTTCATTGTCGTTCGGTTAGGATTTTGCCTCTGGATCATGACACATGCTTTTAGACAGGTGGGGTGGGGTGTTGCTGATCCTGTAGTCATTGTCGTAATACTCATCAACTGCCCCCAGAAAAAATTGTCGATCTATTGGCCATTCTCTGTTTTACTTAGACCACGAAAGCGTTCCCCGCACTACTCGCCCTCTGTTGCCTGATATTTACTGGCTGTCAGACTGTACCGAAAGTGGCTGAGACTCAACCAGCTCAAACACCTGAAGTGGATCAAGAACCGCTTGGCGGCAATTTTCTAATTAAATATGTTAACCCTTGGCGAGGAGCGGAGGAGAGTACGGAACTACGGTTAAATGAAGCGAGTGAAGGCTTTTCGGGTGCGTTTATTTCTCCACGAGGCGAGACACCACTCAAAAACGTAGTCCTTGAATCTGATGGCTCGGTAACTGCTAATTTTACAATTAGAGATTATTATTTTGATCTCAAAGCTGTTATTGAGGGAGATAACGTTGAGGGAGAGTTTATTGGCCCGCGGACAATCAGCTTTAGTGGATCGCGATTAGATTAGTGTCAGTAGGTGTCTCGGACTTATCCTCCTAGCATCTCTGGGTGATCCTTGTTAATCTCAGTGAGTATCTGTATCGACTGATCGATCTCTTCCTCGGTCAGTTCCTTGTTGAGCATCAGTAAAATCTCACCCGCACCTTCAATGCGTTTAGCAAAGGCCACGGTAGCCCAGACGTTGGCGACAACCCTGTCTTGTTCTATCCCCTCGCCGTTCAGGTACATCTGCGATAGGTAGAGAGCGGAGCTGCCGTAGCTCCAGCATGGTATGCCCTATCAGGCTTTATTGGGGCTGGTTTAGTTTTTGCAGGAGTGACTGATACTTGCGGGATGGGCATGGCTCTCGCCAAAATGCCATGGAACCAAGAGTAAAAAACTGATTCTGATCTACTTGAGAGCACTTACTGCCCCAGAAAAAATTTGCTGCCCTAAGGGCAGCTAACCCTAAAGCTATGGATTAGCAAAAGCTCGATCAAAAGATTCAGCCAGTGGTCCATAGCCTTTTGAAATGAATTCGGGCCTTACTTGAATCCAATAGTTTTTCACTGGGCTATGATGTTTTTTCAATCTGTTTGGAAGGCTGAGGCGACTGGCTATAAGTTCGTTGTCATTTAGGTGAACGGCTTGCTCATACAACTGCCCTATTGTGAAGAAATATGTGTGTGAGATCAGTTCACATATCATATCCTCTTCATCGGTTAGAGGTTCTCCAGCTATCGCCTTTGACCAAACTTCTGAGTTTTCAATTATCATCTGCCTCAACCTTGTTGAAGCTTGAACAGAGTCGCTTGCAGACTGCATCCTTCCTAGGCGATTTGACTCAATTATGTCCTTATTGTTCTGATGAAGCTCATACGCGACGAGTCCTAAAGAAGCGACGACCGCAAAGCTTGATACAACCCTCACAACCCCTTCGTACTTCATTTTTGAAGAAAAGATCGACTCACATTCTCTTTGCAAGTTCTAAAGGCTCTTCTTCATGTTTGGCTTCATCATGAAAACAAACACCTTCATCACCTTAAGTACAGCCACCGCAAACATTGGAGTCCTCGTTGGACTGGTCTTTTTACTATTTGAGTTGAGGCAGACTCGGAGGATCGCTCTATCGGAGATCAGGCAAGAGAGAGTCTCTGGCATAATTGGCCAATGCTCAGCAAACGCTAGGGACGCCGCCTTTTCAGAAATGTACCACAGGGTCTTTGTAGATGCAGAGTTCTCATTGCTTGAGAACTTGGAGATCAAAGGCCAGCTCTTGCAACATGAGTTTGCCCGATTCCATCGCCTTGAAGAGTCATACTTTCAGCACAAAATCGGTCTGATGGACTATGCACCTTATCGGTTCAGCATGGAAATGGCCGTAAACAGACAACCGCTCTGGGACTACCTAGGCCTAGATACTAGAATGAGGAACGCAGATTGGGCTACGGATTTGGATGCTTTCAAAAGTTCACCGAATTATAGTCCTTCAGATTGGAGAGAAAAATTCATCGCTTGGGAGAAAAGTAGAGGATGATAAATAAAGGATTTTATTCCTGCTAACCTGCATCAACAGCCCCCGAAAAAATTGTCGTCTTATGGGGCAATCTCTGCCAAAAAAATAAACATGAAA
>DEAY01000326.1:4462-10724 GCA_002348345.1 Verrucomicrobia bacterium UBA2970 | reverse complement strand
ATTGTAATGGGCTTGTTGCTGCACCGCTAAATCTGAAGCCAGCGACGCCGAGTCAAACCAGTCCATGGCTTCAGCAAACTGGCCTGCCTTGTAGGCAGCGACCCCGGCGTTGTATGGGAATCTGGTATCATCAGGATGCTCCGAGGCAAGAGAACGGTAGATATTCAGCGCTTCCGCATAGCGCCCTTCCTGAAAGTGCCGCTCCGCTTCGCTGGGGCTTTGCGCAAGGAGTCCCGCCGTAGTGATGAATCCCAGGATCACCGCCGCGAGGCCGGACAAAAAGTATCGGTGGTTTGAGTTCATGGTCATCATCTTTGGCTTTAATCGAATCAGGCGGCTATTCTCGGATGACGGTGGCCGATCGAATCGGTCCATCAGGACGACCCACCCTTCTTTGATCCACTATGAACACCTCTGCGAGCAAGAATAAAACCGCCAGCCCCAGTGGCCACTGAAATCTTTCGTGATGTTTCCTGGTGAGTCGGGCGGAAAGCTCGGTTTTTGGGAGCGGCGCGAGCCCGCTTTGATAGAGTTTCTCCAAGGAGGAGGCATCGCGAAGGTGGATGTAGGATCCTTGTCCAGCCGTCGCGATTTGTCTGAGCAAGGCTTCGTTCAAGCGAGACTTGACCACTTGTCCTTCCGAATCCTTGAGATAAGACTTTTGCCCCCGTTCGTTGGTGATTTGTAACAATTCTCCTGAGGGAGTGCCGACCCCGACGGTGAAGATTCGGTAGCCCTGTGCGGCGGCTACGGTGGCGGCCTCGATGACGCCTTCTTCATGGTCCTCACCATCGGTGATGAGGAGGATGGCCCGGTAGTTGTCGTTTGATGTATCGAAGCCTTGTTTGGCGGTTTCGAGGGCTGCCTTCAGTGCCGTGCCACCCTGGGGAATGATCGTCGTGTCAATCGCGTTGAGGCTTTGCCGAAACGCCTCGTCGTCCAAGGTGAGTGGGCATTGGAGAAAGGCCGTGCCGGCGAAGGCCACCAATCCAAGCCGGTCCCGACGCGCGAGTGCCATCAGATCGAGAGCAGCGAGTCGGGCCCGTTCGATTCGGCTGGGGATGAGATCGGCCGCCAGCATGCTCTTGGAAGTGTCAATGGCGACGATAATGTCGAGTCCTTTCTGCCTCGCTTCCTCCCAGTGAAACCCGTATTGGGGGCGGGCCAGAGCCACGAGAACAAGTGAGAGCGCAACGATCAAAAGCCCCATGCGAAGCCATTGACGTCGATGCGACACCCCCACGGTTAGGGTGGCCAGCAATCGGGACTTCACGAAGATACTGATCAAAGACTGTCGCTTGTGCCACGACCAGCGAAAGAACCACCCCAGGGCAGCAGCCACTGCGGGGACTAGCCAGAGAATCTCGGCATGCTGAAATCGGAGGAAGCTGTCCATGCTAGGGAAGCCGTCGCCAAACGGTGTGATTGAGAATGATTTCAAGGAGGAGGAGGAACATCCCAGGGAGAAGAAACCAGTGGAAAATTTCTTCGTAGTGCTGATACTCCGTCACCTCGATTTCCGTTTTCTCGAGTTCATCGATTTCTTCGTAGATTTCGGACAGGGTCCGGGTGCTGTCTGCTCGATAATACTGGCCACCGGTCAAATCGGCGATTTGGGTCAGTGTTTCCTCGTCGATATTGACTTCAACCTGGGCATACGTCTTTTGGCCGAAGGGACCCCTCCTTGGAAACGGAGCCAGACCGCGCTTTCCAACGCCGATGGTGTAGATCTTGACTTCCAGGCTGGCAGCCGCCTCTGCCGCTGTCAAGGGGGGGACTTTTCCAGCGTTGTTTTGACCGTCCGTCATGAGGATCATGATTCGACTCTTGGAATCGAGATCGCGAAGTCGGTTGAGGCCCGCCGTCATTGCCGATCCAATGGCCGTGCCGTCCTCGATGGTTCCGAGATTGAGGCGATCGAGATTCTGGAGCAAGAAATCGTGATCAAGGGTCAGAGGCGCAGCAATATAGGCACGTCCGGCGAAGGCGACCAAACCGATGCGATCGCTCCGGCGTTTGTCGATAAACTCCTCCAGCACATTCTTGGCGGCGCCGAGTCGGTTGGCTCGGCTTCCGAGAATGGTAAAGTCCTCCGCCGCCATACTACCGGAGAGATCGAGCGCCACGACAATGTCAATCCCGCTGGCCGTGACCGAGGTCTCTCCTTCCCCAAGACGGGGGCGGGCCAGCGCGACGATGCACAGGGCCAGGGCGATCCAACGAAGTTTCGTGCTCCAAATCCGGGCGGGAGACTGGGTGAGATTGGTGATCCCCTTGACGAGTTGAACCGACGAGTAAAGGAAGGCGGAGCCGCGGCCTCTCTTCCCCTTCAGCCAAGCGAGAATTGGCAGAATCAGCAGCAAGAACAGGATGACGGGATGAACAAAGCTGGGAAGAGTCAGTTCCATAGCCTCTCGCGTTACGAGGTCCCTCCGCTCGGATCCGTTGCCTCGCCCGCCAAAAGGCTGGGTTCGGTTTCGCGGACCAATTGAAGGGCCGATTCATACAAGCGCTTCAGTTCATAGGCCTCGGGTTCGGACCTGGCGAATTTCACCAGGTCGCATTCGCTGAGAAAATGGGCCAGCGATTGCTGCTGCTGGGCGCTGAGACAGTCGCGCTGGGGGAGTTCCTCGAGAAACTCTTCGGTCGTTTGATCGGGGGCGTGAAGATCAAAGCGTTGCTCCAGGTAGACCCGGATGGCGTCGGAAACCATGACGCAGAATTGGTCCGGGTCGTGAAGGTGTTCAAGCGCCCTTTCGAGCTGTCGGCGCGCCCGCTCGTGGGCGGGTTCTGTCGGTTGGCTCGGCTCCTGCGTTTCTGGTTTTCGGTGCTTTCTCCAGTAGAGGTAGGCCCAGTAGGCCAAGGCAAGGAGCAGGAGTCCTCCGATGACCCACCAGATCCAGCTCCAGGAAGAGGGTACCTCGACAAGTGATCGGATATCGTGAATGTCCGAGAGCGATTCCTCGGAAGCTTCCGAGGGGAGAACAAGAGCTGAATTGGTGGCTTCCATCAGCGTCGGCGACGTCGTTGGCGGGTCTCGAAAAAGCGGCTGAGGGCGGATGCGTAGGGTTGATCGGTTCGAAGCTGGATGCCGTCAATCCCGGCGGATCCGAAGAGATTCTCCAGCTCATTGTGGGCCTTCTTTTGTCGGCTCGCGAAGGCGGCGCGTTTTCGGGGGTCACCGGTGTCCACCTCGACCACCTGGCCAGTTTCCGCATCCTTGAGGACGATACGCCCAATGTTGGGGAGGGCCATTTCACAGGGATCGGTGATCTGCACTGCCACGACGTCATGTTTCCGTTTCGCCTGACGGAGCGATCTCAGTGAGGCTTGCCGCAGGGTATCCGAGGTCACCACCCGGCGTCTGAGATGGGCTTCAATTTCACGTCGAGTCGGTTCGGTTTGGCCGAGAAAATCTGAAATCACCACGACAATGGATCTCTGTGTGGTGACTCGAGAGAGAAATTCGAGGGCTTCATTGAGGTTGGTTTGTCGGTGAACCGGTTCGAAGTATAGGATATCTCGGATCACTCGGAGGACGTGAAATCGTCCTTTTCTCGGCGGAATAAATTTCTCCACGATGTCGGTAAACAGAATCAAGCCGACCTTGTCATTATTTTTGATGGCGGAGAAAGCCAGGACCGAAGCGATCTCTGCCGCCAGTTCCCGCTTTGATTGCTCGCCGGAGCCAAAGAGCCCCGAGCCGCTCAGATCAACAAGCAACATCACGGTCAACTCCCGTTCTTCAACGAATTTCTTGATGAAGGGATGGTTCATCCGGGCGGTGACGTTCCAGTCGATGGTTCGGACATCGTCGCCGGGTTGGTATTCCCGAACTTCGTCGAAGTTCATGCCCTGGCCTTTGAAGACACTGTGATAATGACCGGCCAAGGATTCGGATGCGAGTCGGTTGGTCCGAATCTCGATCTGCCGAATCTTTTTGAGAATCTCTCGGGGAATCATGCTAAACCAGCGCAAGGGAGCGTCGCGGGGACGAATTAAGGCACCGGCAGCTCATCAAGGATCTTCTGGATCACCGTTTCAGAGGTTTTTTCCTCTGCTTCTGCTTCGTATGTGATGGCGACGCGATGGCGGAGAACATCCATGCCAATGCTCTTGACATCCTGTGGGGTCACATATCCGCGCCCTCGAAGAAAGGCATAGGCTTTGGCTGAAAGGGTGAGTGCAATCGTGGCCCGGGGGGAGGCACCCATCTGAATGAATTCAGCCACGTCGATTTCATAGGCTTGGGGATCACGAGTGCAACAAACCAGATCGACGATGTAGTCCTTTACCTTGTCATCGACGTAGACCTCATTGATGACTTGCTTGGCGCTCAGAATCTGGTCTGGCGTGACGACGGCCTGAGCCTCGGGGGGGGCGGTGGTTTTGGCCATCAATTCTAGGATTTGCCGCTCCTCGCCGCGACTTGGATAGTCGATTCGAAGCTTCAACATGAAGCGGTCGACTTGTGCTTCCGGAAGGGGGTAGGTGCCCTCTTGTTCCACCGGGTTCTGGGTGGCGAGGACCAAAAACGGTTCGTCCAGTTGGTAGCTTCGGTCGCCGATGGTGACTTGGCGCTCCTGCATGGCCTCCAGGAGAGCGCTTTGAACCTTAGCGGGGGCACGGTTGATTTCATCGGCCAGCACCAGATTGGAAAAGACGGGCCCTTTCCGGGTGGTGAATTCCCCTGACTGAGGATTGTAGATCTGGGTGCCGATCACGTCGGCGGGCAACATATCAGGGGTGAACTGAAGTCGAGAAAAAGCAACGTCGATGGAGGTGGCCAGAGCCTTCACGGCCGTGGTCTTAGCCAGTCCGGGGACCCCTTCCAGCAAAACGTGACCGTTGGCCAGCATCCCCACAATGAGGCGCTCGATCAGATACTTCTGACCGATCACGACTTTATTGATTTCCGTGAGTAATGGCTGGACAAACGCACTCGATTCCTGGACCTCTGCGTTAATCGCTGTAATCCCTGCGTTCATCGATGATTCAGTGACCTTGGTTAAAACTCATATCGGGTTGAATTAAACTATTTCTGGAAACGATTTCCAGATCCATTAGACAAATTCTACTCAAACCCGTTCAATCTTTGCGTTTCCAACGCCTTGATGGAATTGGGTCTTTCGATGAGCTCGCGGGCCTGCCTGCAATCCGCCTCAATTTGTTGCCGCAATGCCTCCAGTGAGGGAAACTGGCGCTCGGGGCGGATAAACTGAATGGGTTCAATCGACAAGCTTTTGCCGTAGAGCGAGCCGGCAAACTCAAAAAAATGGGCTTCGGCGAGCAAACGGGCCTGGGTGGAGTCGCGGGTGGGGCGGTAGCCAATGTTCATGACCCCTTGCAACAGGCCATCCGGCGATTGCGCTCGAACGGCATAGACGCCAAGGGGCGGCAATTCTAGATTGGCAGGGTGAAGGTTGGCGGTGGGAAATCCAATCGTTCGACCCGCGTGGTCGCCTTCGATGACTTCACCACACAGGGTGTAGGGTCGGCCGAGGCAATTCGAGGCGTCGGCGAATTGCCCCCGTCGAATAAAGTTTCGAATCATCGTGCTGCTGACCTCGGCACCATCAACCATGAATGACGTGATTTCCGGAACGTGGTATTGCCAGTGATCTGACAGGGAACGGAGGAGAGCGAGATTGCCCGACCGGCGATATCCGAAATGAAAGTCCGGCCCGACGCAGATCAACCGCAGCGGCGCTAGACGTTCACAGATCAAAGACAAAAACTCTTGGCCTGTGAGACGGCTGAATGCCTGGTCGAATGGAATGATCCAGATGGCATCGAGGTTCTTCGAGGCGAGGATTTCATTGCGCTTTCTGGGGGGGTAAATCAGCTTGGGAGCCTGGGCGGGAGCCACCACCCGTGCGGGGTGGGGCGCAAAGGTGATTGCAAGACTGACCCCCTTTGCCGCCCTGGTACGGGCAAGAGTCAAATCGATCAAATGCTGATGCCCACGATGGACGCCATCGAACATCCCGATCGTGCAGAATACTTCCCGACCCGGAAATGGGAACTCAGCCACATCATGAAAGATCTTCATCGCGTTTGGGCGAGTTTCGTGATGGGAATCACACGACGCGAGAGTTCGTTGGCGTCAAGACTGAGGAGATCGGAAATGGAGATCGCATTGTTAACCGAGAAACGACCCGATTGGGTTCGGCGTAGGGCGGTGAGGTGGGCGCCGCATCCAATCGCGTTGCCAAGGTCGTGGGCGAGGGTTCTGACGTAGGTGCCCTTGGTGCAGGCGACC
>DEAY01000326.1:754-4072 GCA_002348345.1 Verrucomicrobia bacterium UBA2970 | reverse complement strand
CGAGCCTTTCGTTCCACGGTTTTCCCTTGGCGCGCCATCTTGTAAAGGGGAACCCCGTCGACCTTGACCGCCGATACCATTGGTGGGGTCTGAAGGTGATCCCCGATGAAACGGGACGCTTCTTCATTGAGCGTCGCCAGAGTGATGGGAGGGATGGGAGAGGTTTGAGTGATCTCTCCATCGGAGTCGTAGCTGTCGGTCGTCTCTCCCAGTTTCATCGTGCCTTCGTAGAACTTGTCTTCCCCCATGAGACGTTCGGAAAGTTTGGTTCCCTTCCCAAGAACGAGAATCAGGAGGCCCGTGGCATTCGGGTCCAGCGTTCCGCAGTGCCCCACCTTTTTCAGGTGAAAGTGGTTTCGGACCTTGGCGACGACGTCGTGTGAGGTCCAGCCCGAGTCTTTGTCGATCAGGATCGCGCCGTCTAGTTCTCTCATCGCGATGATATACGATCGGCTTGTTTTCCTTCCTTCAGAGCGCTCCGAATGGCCTTGACGACACGGCGTTGAATCGTCATTGGTTTGCCGGTCACCCGAGCGCCGGCAGCTGCCTTGTGACCGCCTCCTGAGAACTGTTTGGCAATGTCGCTGACGTTGACGAGAGGGCTCTTACTTCTGAGGCTGATGCGAATGACCTCCGGTTCCAATTCCTCAAACAGGCACGCGACCACCACAGGTTCAATATTGCGAATGTGATCGATCAAGCCTTCGGTGTCATCGCGGGTGGCTCCTGTTCTATGGTAATCGGCCGGGCGGAGCCAAAAGTAGGCGATCTCATTGTCATTGGTGAGTTTGAACTGATTGTAAACGTGCTTCAACAGTTTGACCCTGGGGAGAGGGTAGGATTGATAAACTTCATCACAGATTGTTGAGAGATCGGCGCCCTTGGACACCAAATCCCCGGCAATCACATAGGTGGAGGGGCGAGTGGTGGGGTATTGAAATGACCCGGTATCAGTCGAGATCGCAGTAAAGAGGCAATCTGCGATTTGGTTCTTGATGGGCCATCGAGCCGCTTTGAGGAGCCGATAGACCAATTCCCCGGAAGAGGGTTCAGCGGGAGCGATCCAGTTGAGATCACCATATCTGGTATTGCTGGCGTGATGATCGATATTGATGAGCACTTTGCGATGGGAAATAAAATCGACCACTTCCCCGACCCGGTCAAGACTGGCGGAGTCGACCGCGATGACGCAGTCGAATGGTTGTTCGGCAGTGGGGCAAGACATGATGTGAGAGGGGTCCAGAAACTGGAGTTTATGAGGGACCGGATCTTGGTTCCAACAGACCACATCTCGAGCATCGTTCTGTAACGCCAAGGTCAGGGCGATCTGTGAACCAATACAGTCTCCATCAGGCCGCTGATGCCCGATGATGCAAAACCGCTGGTGTTTCCGAATCTCTTCTAAGACCCGGGCAATTGTCTTGGAGGCCCCTTTCATTCCTGAGGAGGAATCGCTTCGTTTCGTTCGAGCTCTTCGATAATCTCGAGAACACGGTTTCCACGTTCCAGTGATTGATCAAGAACGAACCTCAGCTGGGGAAGGTATTTTAGGATGACCCGGGTTCCGACGGTACGTTGGATCTCTCCTTTGTCTTTTTGAAGCCGTCTAAGTGCTGCCTGTTTTTGGGGTTTGGTACCGACGATACCAATGAACACTCGAGCGGACTTTAGGTCGCTCCCCATTTCGATATCGACAACGCTGATAAGGCCGAATTCATCGATCCCGTAGTTTTGTCTGATGATTTCGCCGATTGCGCGCTTGAGCAGTTCTCTCACGCGTTGGTGCCTGAGATGGGCCATAGCGATCCCGATATCAATGAAAATTAGAGCTCCTGAGCTACGTGTTCGAGGCTGTAGCTCTCGATCGTATCTCCTTCCTGGAAGTCGTTGAAGTGGTCGAAGCGAATGCCACATTCCATTCCAGACCGGACTTCGCTGACTTCGTCTTGGAAGCGGCGGAGGGACTGGGTCATGCCCTCATAAATCATATTGCCGTTGCGATAAACCCGAGCGCGTCCGCGTTCAAACTTGCCCTGTGAGATGATACAACCAGCGACGCGTCCTCCCTTTGACATGTCGAAGACTTTCCGGATTTCTGCCGAACCGGTGACGTTGTCTTTTGTCACGGGATCAAGGAGCCCTGCCATCGCCTCTCGCACTTCGTCGATCAACTCATAGATGATCGAATAGAGTTTGATCTGAACCCCTTCTCGTTTGGCCGTTTCGCTGACGCCGGTGTCAAGACGCGTATGGAATCCAATCACGACTGCGCTGGAAGCCGAGGCCAGCATCACGTCGGACTCGGTGATGGCTCCCACTCCATTGTGGACGACTTCAAGGGTGACCTTTTTGGATTCGATTTTGCTGAGTGAATCGACGATGGCCTCTGCTGAACCCTGGGTGTCGGCCTTGACGACCACCTGGAGAGTCTTGGCGGTATCTGTCGAAAGAGTGTCGAACAGATTCTCGAGGGTCACCGCATTGCGCTTGTCAGCGAGTTCCTTTCTCGATCGATCCGATCGCTCCTCTCCCAGTTTGCGGGCCTGCTTTTCATTGGGAAGAATGTTGAATTCCAGACCCGCATCTGGAACGCCGTTGAGTCCAAGGACACGGACCGCTACCGAGGGTTCGGCCTTCTTGAGACGTTTTCCGTCCTCATTGATCAGGGCCTTGACGCGACCCCAGTGGGGGCCACACAATATTGCATCGCCGACCTTGAGGGTTCCTTTCCGGACCAGGACGGTGGCGATGGGGCCACCTTGCTGCATGCCTGATTCGATCACATTGCCGACAGCAGGACGATCGGGATTGGCTTGGAGTTCCAAGACTTCGGCTTGAAGCAGGACCATCTCGAGCAAGGAGTCGATGCCCTTCATATTCAGGGCCGATACATCCACAAAGATGGTCTCGCCTCCCCATTCTTCGCAAACGAGCCCATGATCCTGGAGTTGTTGGCGGGCATTGAGCGGATTGGCTCCGGGCAGACCGATTTTGTTGACGGCCACGATGATGGGCACCCGGGCTGCTTTCGCATGATTCAGGGCTTCAATGGTCTGAGGTTTGACGCCGTCGTTGGCGGCAACGACCAGAATGACCAAATCCGTCACATTGGCCCCCCTCGCTCGCATGGCACTAAAAGCGGCGTGGCCAGGCGTATCCAAAAAGGTAATCTGTTGGAGCTCGGAAGGGCGTTCGGGGTGGGGAAAGTGAATGGTGTAGGCTCCGATATGTTGTGTGATTCCACCCGCTTCGCCGGAGACCACATTGGACTTGCGGATGACGTCGAGCAGGGTGGTTTTTCCATGATCGACGTGGCCC
>DEAY01000326.1:0-441 GCA_002348345.1 Verrucomicrobia bacterium UBA2970 | reverse complement strand
TTTTCCATGATCGACGTGGCCCATGATGGTCACTACCGGAGGGCGGGTGACCAACTCGGCCTCGCTGTCGTCCAGATCGAGGTGGACTTCTTCGAGTTGGCGGGTGACGCCGGCGCCTTTTTCTCGTTTTTCGATCTCAAAACGGAAGCCGTACTTTGCGCAAATCTGCTTCGCGATGAATTCATCGATCGCCTGATTGACGGTGGCGAAGACGTTGAGCTCCATGAGATCCGCAATCAGCTGAAACGGCTTTCGATTCAAAGCGTGGGCAAGATCCCGGACATTGATGGGTTGTTTCAGCGTCAGCAACCGGGCGTCGGCAGGAGCCACATACTTAGGCTTGGGTTGGGCGGCTTGCTTGGCGTTGTCCCCCTCATCATTCCCTGTCCGTTTGCCATCCAGAGGCCCTCCGTCGCGTCCCCCTTTTCGGTTGGTGTCCTT
>DEAY01000497.1 GCA_002348345.1 Verrucomicrobia bacterium UBA2970 | reverse complement strand
TTAGGGGCGCGTCCAAATCCACCGTGGACGGGATCGTAGTCCCGCTGAAACAACGCCGCCGCCTTCTCCAGTGTTGTCGGCGTCAAGGGAGCCCCTTTCTCCGGCGGCCGAGCGCAGAGTTCCGCCAAGCGCTGATGAAGATCCTCGGAGGATCCCATCACCTCATCCCGTTTGGTCTGCCAGAGATTCACCAATCCCTGTAAGAGATTCAAGAATCCAGGCCGACCCTGAACATCCCGAGGGGGAAAGTAAGTGCCTCCGTAGAAGGGTTTCAATTCAGGCGTCAAGAACGCGCTCAAGGGCCATCCCCCCTGACCGGAGAGCGCCTGAACGGCGGTCATGTAAATCTTGTCAAGATCCGGCCGTTCCTCCCGATCCACCTTGATACTGATGAAATGTCGATTCAGAAAACGGGCGACGGTTTCATCCTCGAACGATTCCCTTTCCATCACATGGCACCAATGGCAAGTCGAGTAGCCAATACTCAAGAAGATCGGTTTTGCTTCGTCCCGGGCCTTCCCAAAGGCTTCCTCCCCCCAGGGAAACCAATCCACAGGATTATGTTGATGTTGGAGCAAATACGGCGATTTCTCCTTCGCCAAACGATTCTGATCTTGCATCGGCTTTCTCGAGAGCTCTCTCCACGCAGACGACTGAGCCCAGTCTCCCTTCCGCCAGATCAAGCGGCGGTTTGGGGGCCTTTCCCGAGGCGAAGCCGTCCCCGATCGTCCGAATCTCGACCCTACCGACGAGGCTTCCAATCAGGCGTTGTCGATGAACCAATACGGGGGCAGCCAGCCCCGGTCATGCGACCTCTGCCGTCTCGGGCTGACATGATGGTCCGGCGCTCGTCGCTCCACAACCTTCGTCCTGGTCGGAAAAGCCCGCTTTATCCCAATCGGAATCCAGGCCGAGATCTTTGAGCATCTGGAGGTCTTTTTCGACCGGCTGATTCAGGGTCGTCAAATAGTTCCCAACCATCAATGCACTGGCCCCCGCCATGAACACCATACTTTGGAGGTCGCGAAGGTTCACCGTTCGGCCACCGGCTATCATGATCTCCTTCTGGGGGAGGATCAGACGAAAGCAGGCGATTGTCTTGAGAATCTCGAACGGAGCCAGCGGCTCGTTGTTTTCATACGGCGTGCCCTCGATCGGGTTCAATATATTGATCGGAACGACATTGGCACCAATCTCGCGAAGCGACATTGCCAAGTCACATCGGTCTGCTCGCGTCTCGCCCATTCCAATGATCCCTCCGGAACAGATTTTAATCCCGGCATTCTTGAGATATTGGATGGTCTGAAGGCGATCCTCGAAGGCGTGAGTCGTACAATGCTCTGGAAAAAAACGCCGTGAACTCTCCAAGTTATGCCCATAACACTCCAAGCCCGCCTCCTTAAGTCGGTCGGCAACTGCTTGGCTTTCAATCAGTCCCAATGAGGCGTCGGGCCTTGTCTTGCCCTCGGCCGCCATTTCACGGATCCGATCGCAAACCTCATCAAGAATGGGTCCCTCCTTCAACCCACGCCACGCCGCCACGAGACCGACCGCCGTCACGCCATTTCGCTCCGCCTCGTCGGCGGCTTCCTCGACCGGTTCCCGATCAATGAAGCCATATCGCGGGGAATCGCCCTGATAGGCCGCAGACTGGGCACAAAACTTACAATTCTCACTACAGCCTCCCGCCTTGGCATTCACAATCGAGCAAAGGTGAATCTTGTTCCCCTTGAAATGTTCACGCACCCGATTGGCAACCGACAGCAGGTCCATGATATCGGCCCTCTCCTCGAGCTCAAACAACCACAAGGCCTCTTCCCTAGACAAGACGTCCCCCGACATCACCCGTTGACCAAAATCCCGAATTCGAGCACCTCGATCCATGTCAACCTTCTCCAGACTCATGGTTGACATTATGAGGTTGAGCCCCTTCGCTCTGCAAGCGGATTGATGGCGACCCCATTTTTCGCGGAAAACACCCATGCCCAATCCTCGCTCCAAGGTTTCCCATCAAGAATTAAGGGATTTTAGCCCTGATTCCCTTTCAAAAGGCACTTAGGATCACGGAAAACGACCCTTCTCATGGCCAATTCAGTCAACGTCTTTGCGGGAATCCCCGCCATCAACCGTACGCTCTATCATCGCATCCGGTTTTCCGTCGGCGATCCCGTCGCCATTATCGAGTCCGATGGTCAAAACACGCTCATCTTAAGGGATATCGAAATGGAGCGGGCCAGGCAGGCCGAACGCGTGCATCACGTGCATTGCCCCGCCGAGTTTGCACCCGAACAAGGCCTTTCGGGCGATCGCGAGACAGCCACGGCCCAGGCGCTCGCAGAATGTCTGGTTCGGCGGGGCATTGGTTCGGTCACCGTTGACCGGTCCCTTCCAATGAGTTTCGCACACGAACTGGAACAGCGCTCCGTCACACTCACCTACAATCCCTCGCTCGGAGTCGAAGAACGCCGGGCCAAGGACCCTCAAGAAGTGGAATGCCTCAGGGAAGCGCAACGAATCACAGCCCGAGTGATGCGGCGGGCATGCGAATGGGTTGCGAGCGCCGAAGCCGATGCCAAAGGCCATCTCCTCAAAGATGGAGTTGCTCTCACCTCGGAACGGGTTCAAACCAAAATCGACATCTGGCTCCTCGAGGAAAACTGTTCAAATCCAGGCAGTATCGTCGCAGGAGGACCCCAGGGAGCAGACTGCCACCATCGCGGAACGGGTCCGTTGAAAACCGGCCAGCCCATCATCATCGACATTTTCCCATGCCACAAGGCAACCGGCTACAACGGTGACTGTACCCGGACGGTCGTTCATGGCGATATCCCCGATGAGGTCAGTCGAATGCACCAAGCCGTCGCAGCGGCCAAGGCCGCGGGCATCGCGGCCACCGCCGCCGGAACAAGTGGCGAAGCCGTCCATCTCGCCACGATCCATGAAATCGAAGCCTTCGGGTTCGAGTCCGATCGCCCCACCGACTCCCTTCCTCAGAACACACCTTCGATGACGCACGGGACCGGCCATGGGATTGGCTTGGATGTCCACGAGCCCCCCCTACTCGATTTCAAGGGCCCTGAACTCGTCGTCGGCGATGCCTTGACGATCGAACCCGGTCTCTACTCGACACGGGTTGGTGGCGTCAGGCTGGAGGATCTCATCGTGGCCACCGAGACGGGCTGCGAGCATCTCAACGCCGACCTATCCGAGGGGTTGGTCTGGCGCTAGGGACAACCTCTCATCGGAGGCACTGAGCCCGCCCGAGCAGCACCCACCCGCTTGCCGCGGCTAACCCAAATCAAGGGTGACCGGGCAATGGTCCGAACCCATGACATCGGGACAGATACCAGCGCCTTGCAACCGAGCCCGAAGCACGGCGGAGACGCAGAAGTAGTCAATCCGCCATCCAATATTCTTTTGACGTGCCCCCGCCCGATAACTCCACCATGAGTAGTGTCCACCCCCGGGTTCAAACTCTCGAAACGTGTCGATGAATCCCCCTTTCAAGAGTTTCCCAAAGGATTGACGTTCTTCATCGGTGAAACCGGCGTTTCGGGCATTGTCCCTGGGCCGGGCCAGATCGATCTCCTCGTGGGCGACGTTCAAGTCCCCACAAAAGATAACGGGTTTATCCTTCTGCAACCGTTTCACATACCGACGGAATGCCACATCCCATTGAGATACCCGGTAATCAAGACGCCGAAGCTCATTCTGGGAGTTGGGAGTGTAGACGTTAACCAGAAAAAAGTCGGAGAACTCGGCGGTGATCACACGCCCCTCTCGATCGTGCTTCCGCTGGCCCAACCCCAAGGTCACATCCAGAGGGGTGTGCCGGGTGAAGATGACGGTTCCCGAGTAGCCCTTTTTCTCTGCTGAATTCCAATAACGGGAGTATCCCTCAGGCCAGGATACCTCATTCACTTGATCGGGCGACGCCTTCGTCTCCTGCAAGCAAACGATGTCCGCATTCATCTGGTTAAACGATTCGAGAAACCCTTTCTTCAGAATCGCTCGAATTCCATTCACATTCCAAGAAACCAACTTCATGACTCAATTCCCGTTCCCCGCTTCCGGCAGACGAAAGACACGGCTCGCATTGGCAGTCGTTTCTGCCGCCAAAACGCGGTAGGGAACCTCTCTAAGCGCTGCAACGGTTTTCCCAACATGAGGGAGATGACACGGCTCGTTTCTTCTGTCCTTTGGGAGAGGTCTGAGATCTCGGGGCAAGAGATAAGGGGCATCGGTTTCGATCAACAATCGATCGCTTGGAATCAATGGGACAAGCTGTCGCAAGGACTCCCCTCTCCTTTCGTCGCACACCCAACCGGTGATCCCGATGTAACAGCCCATGGCCAAATAATCCTCCATCGCCTCCCGGCTGTCGGTGAAACAATGAACCACGGCATCGGCCAACTGGTCGATCGACTCACCCAGGATCGATCGAAATCGATCGTGCGCGTCCCGTTGGTGAAGGAACACGGGAAGCCCGAGTTCGGAAGCAATTTCCAACTGACGCCGAAAGGCTTTCTCCTGCTGATCCACCGGGGAGAAGTGACGATAAAAATCCAAGCCACATTCGCCCCAGGCAACGACTTGGGGCTCCGTCGCCAATTCCTTCAGTTGCAGGTAATCATCCGAGGTGATTTCGGCAGCATGGTGGGGGTGGATTCCCACCGTCGCAAAGAGGATCTCCGGATATCGCCGGGCGAGCTCGATGGCTTCCCGACTCCCTGAAAGCGTCGTTCCAGTGAGAATCATTTGACGGACCCCAACTCCCAAAGCCCGTTGCACCACCTCATCTCCGTCCCGCTGAAAGGATTTGTGCGTGAGATTGAGACCGATGTCAACGACGGTGGGGTGCGGCTCTGGCATGCAAGATCCCTCAACCCTTGAACCGAATACTCGGCGTGCCCGTCACACCCGGGCGGGCGATAAAGAGACCTCCCGCCTCCGGTTGCTGGACACGCTCCGCCTCGGACAGATCCCGACTCGCCGTCGTGATCATGAGATCCTTCAACTCAGGCCCGCCAAAACAACATGAGGTCACACGTGCCACGGGCACTTCGACCTTCGCCAACATCTCTCCCGACCGGGGATCAAAGCAACCCACGCCCCAACCCTCCCACAGCGCCACCCAGACATTGTCTTCGGCATCGATCGTCATCCCATCGGGGTACCCCATCCCTTCAGCCAACTCAAAAGCGGTTCGGTGATGACTGATCGAACCCTTCTCCGGATCGTAGTCAAACGCATCAACTCGACGCGTCGGGGAATCAATATAATACATCCTACGGGAATCCGAGGACCATGCCAGGCCGTTCGAAATCGAGACCGGACCATGTTGCGGACTGATGTCACTGGCACTTCCGATTCGATACAGGGTTCCTTTCGTCTCTGATTCGTCAATGGACATCGTCCCCCCCCAAAGCCTACCCTGGGGATCACATTTGCCGTCATTGAAGCGATTGTTCGGTAAATCGGGCTCGGGATTGGCGTAGGGGGTGGCTTGTCCGTTCTCACATGAAAACCTGAGAAGACCATCCTGCGTCCCCGCCAAGAGATCACCCGACTCGGTCAGCACGGCAAAACCGAGCCGGATTCCCAGGATCCACTCCTGATTACTGCGTGATCTCGGGTCGAACCGACAAATTCGGCCTCGCTCAATATCGATCCAATAGTAGCGCTGGCTCACCTCGTCCCAAACGGGGCCCTCGGCGAGAACTGCCCCCCCGCCGTAAACGCACTCAGACTGATAGCTGGTCATTGCTGCTGTTCTAACGGCGAGCGCACCATTCAGCAAACGAAAGTTCGAAAAAGAACCCCGTGGAATCACCCCGCCCCGATCAGTTGCCGGACAATCCTCCTGAACCCGAATGCCCGCGTAACCCAACGGCCGCGGCAAGCTCCTCTCCCGCATTCAAGGCAACGAAAACGACGGATTCCCAAGGGTGGGTGGTGGACCGATTCCAGGGATTCAACGCGGCGGGTTCCCCACCAAAGGGAATGCCAGAGACACCCCGTGCCTTCCCGCACTCAACGTGGGCTTCATTCCTCGGTCTCTTCAGAAAGCGCGATTCGGAAGCCCACATTTCCAACGTAGACCTTAAACCAATCACGATGCCGGTCGGCGATTCGACAGTTTCTCGGCTCCTCCATCCAGCTCCCCCCGCGGATCACATGCTGCGTACCTCCCCTGGGGCCCTTGGGATCAAAAACATGCCCCCCATCCAACAAGCCCTGATACCGATCCGCACACCACTCATGAACATTTCCAAGCATTCCGTGGAGGCCCCATGGATTGGGAAGCCGAGTCAGGACTGGCTGGGTCGATACCCCACTATTGGCACCGTACCAGGCAAAGGCACCCAACAAAAGGTGATCCTCATCGTCCCCATAGGGAAAGCGCGTGCTGCTCCCGGCCCGACAGGCATATTCCCATTCCGCTTCCGTCGGGAGACGATACGCTTGGTTGGGTTTGATGAGCCCTGCGATCCGTTCGAGCACGGTCAAACGACGACAATACTCAACGGCCGCTTCCCATCTCACATTGGTCACCGGAAAGAGACGATTGAACTTGTGACGGGAGGGGTTGTGTTCCATCACAGCGACATACTGCGCCTGAGTCACTTCATGAACCCCCAACGCATAAGGTTTCGTCAGCGTCACCAACGTCAGCGGTCCCTCGTCCGGGTCTCGATCCTTCTCCGTCTCCGGACTTCCCATGACAAAGGTTCCTGGCTCAATCCAAATCATTTCGGTGGCAGGCGGGAGGTTTCCCAGGACCGGCTCCTCGGGCGGAGGAAGACGCACGGCCCGATACTGCCGTCGGTGAACCCTGTATTGCCCAAAATCGAGACACAGAACCGGGCCGTTTTGCCATGGTCCCCCCTCGAGGGCTTCCCAAGGTCTCCAAATGCCCCGCCCCATTTGAAGCGGGGCTGATTCAATTTGATAGTACTGACCCGGATGTCCCCGCAGCCATAGCATCATGCAATAACCGCCCGGCATCCTGAAGGGCTCAAACCGAAGCGGAATCACGTCATTGGAGAAAACAGCGGCCCTGACGCCAATGGAACCGCATGAGACAAGTAAAACAACTCCCCACAGCCGAAGATGAAAACCCAACCCATAGAGGCCTGAATTTCCTTGGTGGTGTTGAAGCTTTCGATCCATCATCCGCCCCACGTCATCTAGAACCAACCAATTAGCCACCTTAGACGGCCGGTCCTACCTGTCAACCCATTCATTCGCCCTCCCAAGGACCTTCGATCACCCGGGTCATCCCTTCTCTCCACCCCCCATACCGCCCCCCCTTCAGTTGTCGGATCTCAGACAACCTTAGCCTTCTGATTCAAAGAGTTGCGCCGCGATCTGTTTGACCGAAGCCGTGCCGGTCGTCCCGAGCTGATGCACCACGATCGAGGCAGCCGCCATTGCCAGCTCCATTGCCTCCGTCACGGTTGCCTCTGCCGCCAATGCTGCGGCAAGGTTGGCCGTCACCGAGTCCCCGGCCCCGACGATATCCAACTCACCCCGAACCGGGTGACTCGCCACGTGTTCGACCCTCGCGCCCGGTTCCGCTCCGATCATCCCACGTTCCGCCAAGGTCACAAAGGCCGGACGATGATTCCTTTCAGCAATCGCTCCCACCTGGGCTCGCATCTCATCGAAGCTCAACGACTGGCCTCCATCCACCATCCTCCGAAATTCCTCGGCATTCATCTTGAAACTCAGCCCCGGAAACTCCGCCAAGCCGTGGCGGCTGTCGGCAAGAATCGGAAGCCTTGGATTCGATGTCGCCAACTCGCCCAAACAATCAAGAACGGGGCGCGTAATGGTGCCCGTTCCGGGACGATCGACTTGATTCATCACCACCAGCGCATCCACCTCGCCGGCCACGTCCCGAAGCAGTTGAACCAGTTCCGTTGAAACCACTGCCGGCGTTTCGGTCCAGTTTTTTTGATCCAACCGGTTCAGCTCCCTGGGCGTGCATCCCGGCCGCATCAACAACGGTTTGGTGTAGGTAAAGGTGGAACGGTGCTCCGTCCTCATAAAAGCACGGAGAGAGACACGCTCCCGGGCTCTCAAGGCCCGTTCCAAGAGCCAGCCTTCGGCATCCTCGCCGCAAAAGCCAATGGGAATGATTTCGCCGACACCCAGAGCCACCAGATTATTCAAAATCGTACCGGCCGCCCCCGGCTGTGTCCGGACGCGAGTCACATTGTAGACTTCCAAGCCCGTCTCGATCGACTCTTCGGAGAGACTTGGATCAATCTCGAAGTATCGATCAAGGCAGAAGTCACCCACAATCGCGATTCGAAGCGCATCGTAGCGCCGAGTCATCGCCTGAAACCGGTCTCGATTCATCGCTCGATCAACAGACGGTAGAGATGGTGAATGAACCTCACGTTATCGCACTGCGCGTAATGCATCGCTCCCCCCATGCGGGCGAAGCTCTTACAAAATCTCAGGTAATAGGCGGGACTTGTCTTGGGCGGTTCCCCCTGAGACCAATCCCATCCCCCGCCGTCCTGCAAATCGACCACAAAGATCTCATGACCGGAGACAATCCCGCGGCCCTCCCGAAGCCGCAGATTGTTGACACAACTCAGGCTCTTTTCAAACACCTGAGGTGCCATGATCGCCGATCCCACCGAAAGCATTACCCCATCATCCAATCCTTCCACCGCCCGAGAAAACAATCGAAAGTCAACGCCAGCGGCCCGGCCAATGACCGCTCCATGGAACATTGGATGATTGGCGATGATATCGTATCCAATCCCGGGATGGACCGATACCGGGACGTGGCGTCGATAGGCTTGGGCAAGGATCGAGGCCCGTTTCCATGGGTGTTCCACATGAACTCGACCTGACTCCAACTGATGGGTCTCCATGGCGAACAGAAGATCGGCCTTGGCACTGGTGAAGGCATCGACCGGTTCTTCCCGAATCGCCCGCCCTAAATCAGCCAGAGGGGGGAGATCCACCCCATCCTGTTGAATGAAATCACCCAAAGACCGTCCGTAGCCGTATCCCTTCAATCCCCCGACCATCATCGCGAGATGAAGATTCCGGCCCGTCTCTTCCCAGGTCCCAAAGGTTCCCGCCGCGACATTCTCGCGAACACTCTCCGTCGATTTCCCGAGAAAAGCATATTCCCAGTCATGGATGGTACCCGCCCCATTGGTTGCGCAGTGGGTAATCCATCCCTCGTCCATAAGTCGTTCCAACAATGTGACCGCGCCGTTTCTCAGCAGGTGAGCACCGTAGGCTAGGAGAATCGTCGCCCCCTTGGCCCGGGCCGCTCGCATCCGGTGAGCGCATCGTTCCAGGATGACCCGCAAGGCCGGCGAAACCGGTTCGGGATCTGATTCAGGATCGACCAGAATCTCATCGACGCGGGTCAGGCTTTTTCGATCGGCCAAGGGGAAGACTTGTAACGACGACAAGTCCAGAGGCTGGGGATAGGCGTCACTCATTTCCGTTCTTTGTTCTTTCCACTGTCCGGCCAAATAACCTCAAGTAAACGGTCCACGTCCCGGTAATCAGGAATCACCACATCGGCACCAACCCCCATCAACCGATCTCGTTTCCAACCATCCATCTGACCCGATCCATTGTTGGCTTCGTCACTCGCCACTGCAACCGCCAAACCTCCCACCTCTTTGGTATTCTCGATTTCGACGTAACCGTCTCCAAACGACAGCAACGCCTCACCGGGAATCCCGTTTTCTCTCAAAATCCGTTCAATGACCATCTTCTTTGAAAACGATTTGTAGTCATCCAACGCCCCATAAATGTGTCCCCCAAAATAGTCCTCGATTCCAAGGAGCGCCGCCTCCCGTTTGACAAATTCTTCATCCGTACCGCTGGCAAGATACATCGGCACCCCCAGCCCTCTCAGCGCCTCGAGCAAGCGTCGCGACCCAAACACAAGATACTCATCGGGTTCGCACGTTCGGTCCTGAATCTGCCGGAGCCGGGATTCAATTCTCTCATTGAGGCGTCTCAGATACTCATGCTTGTAAAACAGGGGTTCCCGGGGGATCCCACCACGCTCCTTGATCCTCGTCGCCAATTGGATCATCTGATAGATGGTCTGTTTTCCATTCAGAGTCATGATGTCGTCCAGGAGCATGGTTTCATCCTCTTGCACGGTCACCCCCTCTTGACGAGGCAACATCTCCACGAACATTGGCAGCATCACCTCGGGCCAACCCTGACGAATCAAGGATAACGTTCCATCAAAGTCGAAAACCACGTAGGCAATCGATTGCCGCGGCTCGAAATGGGGTGCAAACTCCACCCCACCCGAGAATCCTGAAGTCAAATCCATAGGGTCGCCAGTTAAGGGCTCCCATGACAATTGTCAAACGCCTTCACTTGGAAACCAGAGCGAGTCAGGGAAGGAACCTCGCTCGTGAAAGCCGGAACGTCCTGAAAACCAACCCCGGGCGGATGAGAAGGTCCCCATGAAGCCGGAGGTCAATCGCCCTTCTTCAATGCCTCATTACCATCCCTAAGCGCGATTCAAGAGGCTCCCGAGCCCGGACCAGACGTGGGCCGTTCCTGAGATTTGAAGAGCTCGGGGGGAGCGGAGCGGACATGAAGATCGCGCTGCGGAAACGAGATTTCAATCCCGGCTCGGGTGAAGGCCCGATCGATCTCGGTGTGAAGCTCCGTGATCACGGAGAGCCGGTTATCCAGGTTGGGGAGGTAACACCGCAAAACCAATCTCAAGGTGCTGTCGTCAAACCCCTCAAAGGTGGCGAGGGGCCCCGGATCCTGCATGATCAGACGATGTTCCGTTGCGGTTTTCAGAAGAAGCTTCCGAGCCCGCTCCGTATCGGTGCCATAGGCCACCCCAACCACAATGACAATTCGATTCACGGTATTACTCAGCGTCCAATTGAGGATCCGACCGGTAATAAACTCTTTATTGGGAACCACCAGCTCTTGACGATCCCAATTGGTAATCGTCGTCGCCCGGATTCGAATTCGGGTCACGATCCCGCTGATATCAGAGACCGTGACGATATCCCCCACCCGGATAGGCCGTTCTGCGAGAAGGATCACCCCGCTCACGAAGTTGGCGACCACCTCTTGAAGCCCAAAGCCCAGGCCAACGCTCAGGGCGGCCATCATCCAGCCAAACTGTGCCAGGGAGAATCCCAACACATTAAACACCATCACCGCGCCAAAAAGAGCGATCCCATACTGCACCACCGAGACGATCGCGTAGCGGCTTCCGGCAGTGATCGGAAGATTCTGGAGCACGCCAATCTCCAGAAACCCAGAGATATTCCGAACCGCAACGCTCGCTAAAAGGAGGATGATAATACTCAGCGCGAGGTGGTTGAGCGTGACCGGTACCGTGCTCGAGTTGCCGTCGACAATGGTCTCCGTCTGCCAAAGCTCGACTGAATTCAAGATATTCAATGCCGGCAAAACGTCCGACCAGATCAGCCAAAGCCCCAAAAGAAGCGAAAAACTCATGATTGAGCTCAAGAGCTTTCGGGTCTGCTCATTGAGGGATTTTAGGTCCAGTTCATCCTCATTGATCTCGGGCATGGAAACGGAGTCCTCCTTCCCGCCCGCCTTCGCCGTCCCGGACGCCCGACGCCGCTCAATGATTTTTTCCAATTGCAGCTTTCGTTCCTTGACGATGAACCACCGCCATATCAGTTGATGAATGACAAAAGCACCGACCATGAACGAAATGGTGATGGCCGTTCGGCGCATCAGTTGGACGGCGGTATGTTGGTAACCCAGGGCCGCAAGGATAGCCAACGCGATGGGCGATAGCACCATGCCCCAAAACCAAAGTCCCTGGAGACGCCTCAACCAACCATTGGGAGACCGCTTCAACAGCCCCGACAAGACCCCGTCGGAAGGCCGAAATGTTTGAGATACAATCGCCGCCACAGCCAGAAGAAGCCCCATCAGAGCCACCCGTCCCAATCCCGAGCGATGAAACTCATCCCCCAACTCCTCGGAAAGATCTACGATCAAGGTGGTTATGATCGCGATCGGCATGAACCATAACAACTGGCGCCCCACTCGGTTGGCGATCTTTCCCTCCCAACGAAAGTGCGCTTGCCCGAGCCCATTGGGCCGACAGACATTCATCAGCACCAGGATTCCAAAGACATGGATTGCCGTATAAAGGAGAGCACCTCCCAGTCCCTGAAACAGTTCCACCGATGATTCGCGTTCCATGAGATGCAGTCCCATGAAAGCCAACACCGCCGCGAAGGGAGCCGACTGAAGCAAAAGAAGAAGCGCAGCGCGCAAGGTGATCCCATAGGAATCTGTCGTAATCCGTTTGACTCCCAATTTATAAGCCCGCTCCTTGCGCCGCACCAGGGGGCGAAAACCGATCGAAACAAGCAAGAGCAGGCCCAAAAAACCGAAAAACACCGGACGCTCTCTGGGAAATGTCGAGACGATCCGAACCGCCTCTCGACGATTCGATTCCGAGAGGATCCACCGAATCGAATCGGACACTTCACCCACCGTTTTCTGACCCACCCGAGAAGCACTCGGAATCCATAGCAGCCGCTCCTCCAAGAAAACGGTATACTCCTCCACCAGTGAAATGTGCTTATTCTCCTCAAAGTCGAGTTCCCCAAGCTCCTGAAGGAGCCGGTCGTAATCCGCCACAAGCAGTCCGAGGACCCTCTTCTTGGAATCAACCAACTCGGACACGCGCGTCCAATCCACCGCCGAATCCGCCTCTTCCTCAAGCGCTGCCGGGTAGGCTTCCCCAGCCCACACTTGAACCGCATCAATCTGAGCGGAATCCGGCAGTTGTAGGAGGGTTTCCTCGGTCTGGAAACGGATCAGTCCCACTTCTCCGATGGTGGTTTTTCGTTGACTGAGGGCATTTCGATTGGTCCGGACGTCAGGTAATCGGCGCCACTGATCCAGCAATAGCACTGCCAAGGACTCACTGAGACCGACCAGGTTAATCTGTTCCCTTGCCCGATCGAAGTTGCTCTTCACTTCGGCGGCTTTGGCCTTTAAGGCCACCAATTCCTGTTTCAAGTCCTCGTCGATGCGTGTTTGCAAGCCAGCATGTTCACGGGTCAATCGGGCATTCTCTTCCGCCAGACGTTTGACCAGGAGGTGTTCATCGGCCAGCTCCTGTTCGGCCGCCTCCGCCGCTTCCTGTTGGGCCTTGGCGTCGTCTCGGCGAAGCTGAATGACGCGCTCCTCCAAAACCGCGACCAGCACCGTGGCGTTGGCAATTTGCTTGATCATCAAATCACGTTCGGCGGTCGTCCGTTCCAGACGGAGGGGATGACTGATCAGTTCCTGTTCCAACTGAGCCTGGTCCGCCATTCTCGCCACCTTTCTGGCCTGCAGCACGGCGCGTTCCGCCACCATCGGATTGAAAAGATCTCCTTCCGGGGCCTCCTTGCTCAAAGCGGTTTCAATTTCCCCCAGGGCGGTGGCGATCAGACTTTTTTGATCCCGGATTGCATCCGGCCTTAACTTCTGTTGATTCAGTCGGTCGACCAGTGGCCCCAGTTGGTTGTTCCAGGCCGTCAGTTCCCCTTTCTCACTCGCCCACTGCTGTTCCACTTGTTCCAAATCGTTCTGCTGGGAAACAGCGTTCCGAACGGCGTTAGTCGTGACCGTTTCACCAAGCTCCAAAAGTTGAGTTCGAAACGTCTGGGTTTCTCCGGGAGCCGCCTCAATCGAATCCTTGAATGAGGACTCGAGTAAGAGGCTTTTTTGGGCTGACTGGTAATGACCTTGGGCGGCTTGGTAGGCTTCCTTGAGTCGATTCTTTAATTCGGCCTCAAGCGTCTCGTTCGACAAAACCTGCTGAAGTCGCTGTTGGACCTCGGCCAAGGCCACGGCAATCGGGTCCGTCGGCTCACTCTCCCCGCCCTCGGATTGGGCGGCCAGGCTACCGGTCAACCGAAGCCACCCCACCGCTGCCGTCACAGCGACCAAACACCCCAATCGAGGAAGAATCTTGTGTTTCATCGTTTCACGCTCGCCGCGTTGCCTCCGCCCAATCTAAAGAACCCGCCGCTTCTGTCGACCTTCGAACGCGCGCTCGATTCTTGTCACCGACGATCCATCAGCCACGACTCCGGTGACCATCGGTTCTTCATCGCCGCATCCTCATCATTTCTCGAATGATGGGGCAGCTCTGATCGAGCCCTGTGATCACCGCCCCCAATCGGTCTCCCTAGGCGACTGGCCCGTCAGGAACCGCAAGATCCCCGACTTCCTCAACCTTCCACGGCAATCCGTATCGGTTCAAATCCTCCATGAAAGGATCGGGATCAAATTCCTCGATATTAAAAACACCGGGACGATCCCATTGCCCTTCGAGAATCATCTTGGCTCCGATCATCGCAGGAACACCCGTCGTGTAGGAGACCGCCTGGGACTGGACTTCCCGGAAGCAGGTCTCGTGATCACAGTTGTTGTAAATAAAGACGCGCCTCCGCTTCCCTCCCGCCTCACCCTCCACAAGACATCCAATGCAGGTTTGCCCCCGGGTTCTCGCGCCCAGGCTGCCAGGATCCGGGAGAAGCGCCTTCAGGAATTGCAGCGGGACGACCGATCGACCTTCAAATTCTATGGGATCGATCCGAGTCAATCCCACATTCTCAAACACTCGCAAATGGGTGAGATATGCCTCGCTGAAGGTCATCCAGAATCGAATACGTTGCACGTCGGGGATGTTCTGGCAAAGGGATTCAATTTCCTCATGGTACATGAGGTAAGACCGCCTGACCCCAATCCCGGGATACTCGAAATCCCAGGTTCGCTCGAGCGGGTCGGTCTCTTTCCATTGTCCCCGCTCCCAGTAACGGCCGTTGGCAGTGACCTCTCGAAGATTGATCTCAGGATTAAAATTCGTCGCGAACGGATGTCCGTGATCTCCCGCGTTGCAATCTAGGATATCGATGGTGTCGATGCGATCAAACAGGTGTTTCTTTGCGTAGGCACAGAACACATTGGTCACCCCCGGATCAAAGCCAGAACCCAAAAGCGCGGTGAGTCCTGCCGCTTCAAACCGCTCGCGATAGGCCCATTGCCAATGGTATTCAAACTTCGCCTCATCACGAGGCTCGTAATTCGCTGTATCGACATAGGAGACCCCCGCCTCGAGACAAGCCTCCATGATACTCAAATCCTGGTAGGGGAGCGCCACATTGATCACGAGCTTCGGATCGAACGCCTTCATCAGCGCCACCACCTCCGGAACCCGATCGGCATCGACCTCAGCCGTCGAAATGCGGCCCTCCAATTCATCGGCGATCTGATCACACTTCTCCTTTCGACGGCTCGCCAAGCAGATCATATCGAAGACTTCGGGCACCTGGATACACTTGTGGGCCACCACCCGGCCCACTCCGCCCGCACCAATGATCAAAACGCGTTCACTCATCTGACTCGAATCAAACTGTAATCACCGAACTCCCTCTCAGGACAATCGGTCCCGATACTCTTCATATCCAAACTGCCTCACCAATTCGTAATCCCCCGATCGCCTCCGCAGAACAATCGCTGGAAGCCGCACCCCATTGAAGGTCGTATTCTTGACCATCGTGTAGTGCGCCATGTCCTCAAACACCAAACGGTCACCCACCTGGAGTGGGCGATCAAACGAATAGACCCCAATCTGGTCCCCCGCTAAACAGGTCAAGCCTCCCAGTTGATAATCAAAGCCTTTTTCCCCTGCCGCTCCAGCCCCTTGAATGTCGGGTCGATAGGGCATTTCCAACACATCTGGCATATGAGCGGTGGCCGACAGGTCCAAAATGATGTTGTGAACCGGGCCCGGGACCACATCGAGCACCGTCCCCACCAGGGTTCCTGCATTGAGCGCAATCGCCTCGCCTGGCTCCAAATAGACCTGGAGGTCGTAACGAGAGGCAAACCGCTCAATCACTCGACAAAGCCGATCGACATCATAGTCCGATCTGGAGATATGGTGTCCTCCTCCGAAGTTGAACCACTTCAATGAGGGAAATCTTTCGGAAAAGCCCTCTTCCACCCGCTCGACCGTCCGCTCCAGAGTATCGGAATTCTGTTCACACATCGTATGAAAGTGAAAGCCATCGACGGAATCCAGATCCACCCCGTCCAATTCCTCCCGTCGAATGCCAAGCCGGCTTCCTTCCCGGCAGGGATCGTAAAGAGCGGTGCTCACTTCCGAATACTCCGGGTTGATTCGTAGGCCAATCGAAACACCTCGATCCTTCGAACCCGATCTTACCCGAGCAAGGAATCGCCGATATTGCGAAAGGGAATTGAAAACCAGGTGATCCACAAGAGGCAACAGCTCGTCGATATCTTGGTCGCTGTAAGCCGGGGCATAGGCATGGACCTCTCCCCCGAAGATCTCACGCCCCAGGCGCGCTTCATGAACCGAACTCGCGGTGGTGCCTCCCAGGACGGTTTTGATTTGGGGAAACACCCGGTGCATCGCGAAGCCTTTCAAAGCCAAAATGATTCTAGCACTGGTTCGATCTTGCACCTCCTTCAAGACCGACAGATTGCGATCCAGGATCGCCTCATCAACGATGTAACACGGCGATGGGAGTTCGGAAAAGTTCATCTACTCATTTCGAGTCTGCCATGGAAGCCCCATCTCTCCGATGGCGTTCATGAACGGGTCTGGGTCCAGTTGTTCCGGACAGAAGACCCCCGGTACCGCCCACTCACCCGTGCACACCAATCGTGCGGCCAAAACAGCCGGGGCCCCCGTGGTGTAGGAAACTGCCTGGGATTGTACTTCAGCAAAACACTCCTCGTGCACGCAGTTGTTCCATATCATCACCCGCTTCGGCTCCCCGTTCTGTTGGCCCTCGATGACACAACCAATGCAAGTGACCCCTCGAGTTCGAGCGCCCAGAGTCGCTGGATCCGGCAGAAGTGCTTTGAGAAAACGAAGAGGAACGATGCTCCCCCCTTCAAAGGGAATCGGCTCGATGGAGGTCATGCCAATGTTCTCAAGAACCCGCAAGTGAGTCAGATACTTTTCGGTGAACGTCATCCAAAACCGAACGTGCTTCACCTCCGGGATGAATTCGGCAATGGAAAGCACCTCTTCATGGGTCATGAGGTAGGCCTCACGAGTCCCGATGCCCGGAAATTCAAAAGTACGGCGCGTTTCGAGTGCCTTGGTGATCTGAAGCGCGCCGTCCTGAAACGAGATCACATCCGCAAGAATCTCCCGGATGTTCGTTTCGGGATCGAAATTCGTGGCAAACTCATATCCATGATCGCCCCCGTTGCAATCGATAATGTCGATCGATGTGATGGAATCGAACCAGTGTTTCTGGGCGTGGGCGCAGTAAACATTCACGACCCCCGGATCAAAGCCGATACTCAAGACCCCGGTGATCCCCTGCTCCTTGAACCTTGGTCCAAACCCTAGCTGATCGGCATAGTCGTATTTGATCCGATCCCGCACATCATCCAGAGAGGTATCCACATAATGCACCCCTGTCTGGACACAGGCCTCCATGATCGGAAGATTCTGATAAGGGGACGCCACATTGATCAGCACCTCCGCTCCCACCTTTTTGATCAGCGCGACCACCGACGAAACCGAATCCCCGTCCACGGTCGCCGTCTGAATGTCACCATCGATCTCGGAAGCGATTTGCTGGCATTTTGAAAGCGTCCGACTGGCCAGGCAGATCCCAGAGAAGACCTCCCGGTCCTGGGCGCACTTGTGAGCAACCACTCGACCGACCCCGCCGGCTCCAATGATGAGTACTGTTCCCATTTCCTTTTCCTGAAGCCCGTCCCCATGGGACCTGCTTTAAAAACCGCGCATCATGCCGCCAACTCCCCCCGAGTTCAAGTGCCATGACCAGACTCCAGAAACCAATCCTCAAACCGAACCCGCCCATCGGCCATTCCAAGTTGCACTGGACCCTCCCTCGTTCAGATCAAGGTGACAAGCCCACGGAGACCAGGCCAACCGATCGATTGACAGAAAACCTTGACCTATCGAGCCTCAGACAGTTCTCTCAAGAAGAGTTACTACATCTCAACACGAGCACATCCATGTCACCCGAGGGAAACAACAAGTTGGCACTGATTGGCGCGGGGATCTTCGTCCTCGCCATCATTGGTGCTCAAATCACCTACGTCGTGCGGCCGGGGTCTCGAGGAGTCCAAGTGACCCTGGGGAAGGTCACCGCCAACTTCAAACCCGAAGGCATCGGTTTTAAACCGCCCTTCATCAGCCGCATCCAGATGATTAACATTCGGCAACGAACGGTTCCCATGAAGGTCACCTGTATCTCAAAGGATCTTCAGGAAATCCAAACCACCGTCAACGTGCTCTATCGGATCCCAGAGGAATCGGTCGTGGAGATTTTCCAGAAATTCAAAGGGGATCCTTTCGTCAGTCTTGTGTATCCCCGCGTCGATGAAGCTCTTAAGGAGGTGACCAAGGAACGAACCGCCCAAAACACCGTTCAAGAACGGGATCAGGTCAAAGCCTCAGCGCTGTCCATCGCTCGAGAAAAAGTCGGGTCGCTGATTTACATTGCGGACATCACGCTGGAGGATATCTCACTCTCCAAAAAACTTGAGGACGCCATCGAACAGAAGATGGTCCAGGAGCAAAACGCCAATAAGGCTATTTTCGCGCAAGCCAAAGCCCGGATTGACGCCCAAACCAAGATCATTGAAGCGAAAGGGGAAGCCGATTCGATTCGAATTCGTGGACGAGCTCTCGCCGAGAATCCCGCCTATATCGAGCTCCAAATCGTGGACACCTGGAACGGATTGACCCCGCGCGTGATCACGGGAAACCAAACCGGAGCCGGTCTGCTCCTCCCCGTCGAAAAACGGTCTAGAGACACCGCTTCGAACGAAGAATAACAGGAAGACCAAGAGAACGACGCGCCCCTCTTTCGAACAAAAGAATTCGACCCAATGACACCACAAGCCCTTCAAAAGCTGATCGGAATGGGACTCATCATCTTTGTCTTGGTGATTTTCGGCTCCCAATCCACCTACGTCGTCGAACCTGGAAACCGGGGCGTCCGAGTGACCCTTGGTCAAGCATCAGAATTCTTCGTCCCTGAGGGCCTCACCTTCAAGCTTCCCTTGGTGACCGAAATCTACCAGGTCAGTATCAAGCAACAGACCCAACAGATGGATGCGGAGTGTTACACCTCCGACCTGCAGCAGGTCAACACCGAGCTGCGAGTGCTCTATTCTATTCCCGAATCCTCCGTAGTGGAGCTCTGGAGATCCTATCAGAGTGATGACCCGCGAAGTCCGTCCTACTTTCAAGGCTTGATTCGTCCTCGCGTGGTCGAGGCCCTGAAGGAGGCTGCAGCCACGGAGAGTGCGGAAGAGATCGTCCAGAAACGAGAATTGATCAAGAATCGCACCTTGGAGGGGACTCGCAAGAAATTGGGGGAAACGAAGGAAGGGGTTGATCTGATTTCAATCGTGGACATCGTGCTTCAAGGGATTCGACTTTCTCCAGAATTGACGGCTGCCATCGAGCAAAAGATGACCCAGGAACAAGAGGCTGAGAAGGCCAAGTTCGTGCAACGACAGAAGGAGGTTGAAGCCAAGACTGCGGTGATTAAAGCCGAAGGTGAAGCGGAAGCCATTCGACTGCGGGGTGATGCGCTCAAGCAAAATCCTGCCTTCATCGACCTCCAGATTGTGGAGAAATGGGACGGACAATCCCCTATGGTGGTCGGCGACGGCAAGAGCGAAGGAGCCCAGGTCATGATTCCCGTCGACGCCCTCGGGAAATCGACCCCCCCGCGGCCGGGCCGATGAATCATCCTTGGCCACCCCATCGAAAAAAAGCGCTGGGAAAGCTCATCCTACTCATCCTCTTCGCGGTCGGACTCTTTCTGCTCTTCCCGATTACCCTTAGTTTCATCGAGGCCGCCACCCGAAGCATTCGGGTTCTCTGGTGGCTGATTCTCCTCCTCGCCCTCGGTGGGTGGCTCTACTGGAGCGCTTCACGAAAATCTTAAACGAATCCCTCCCCCGCCCAGGCTCCCGAGCAGGTTGACCCGATGGCGCCTACCCCTTAGGATGCTCATCCTGAGCATCGATTCGCCTATGATCCACTCAACTCGTGTCGCCACAACGATCCAGCATCTCCTGGTTGGGACCTTGCTGCTCATGGCGCTCCAACTCCACGGTGCTGGAATCGAAACGGCTTGGCTGCAAGGAGACATTCTTTCTCATGGCCGACCCTCGCTCGGTTCGGCTCGGGCCTCCGACATCGCATGGAACCGACACTCGTCGATTGACCCAACCCTCTTCGTCCATGAGGCGACCCGGCCAGGATCCCTGATCGTCAAGCAAGCAGGTGATTATTTCGTGGCCGCCACTCTGCCGATCACCTCGAACGGATCGGGTCGATTCGCCGCCTCCGCGGAGGTCTACGTCAACGGCCGCCCGCGACTCGGTGGCCTCGGCCAGTCCTCCTACATTCGCAACGCTTCGGGTCACAATGAATCCTCTGCCCATGTTCATTTCTTGGTCACCGGGCTTGCCGAAAATGACAAACTTGAGCTTCGCACTCGACGCGTCAGTGGGGGCCAGGACCCCGCGACACTCGAAACCGCAAGTTTCTACGTCGAACGGATTGCCCCCTCACGGACGGTCTTCTCGGCCTTCGGCACTAGCACCAACAGCGGAACCAACGTCAATGTCGAACCCGGAACCGAAGACACCGGCATCCGATGGACATCGGACCGAAAGGACGGTGGCTTTGATCACACCGACGACCAAGCCGCCATCACACTGCGAGAGTCAGCAACCTACCTGGTCTCTGTCAACATCCCCCTTCGAGGCGCCATTGCCCGGGGTTCCGTCGCGATGGAAATCAATCTCGACGGCGACCGGGTTTCCAGTGGATTGGCACAACAGGGCTACATCCGAAATGCCACCAGTCACGTCAATTCCTCCCTGCACTGGGCCGGTCTCGTCACTTCCGATCGAGCCAATCAACGGTTGACGATCACAACCTTTCAGCGAGGGCTCGAAGGCAACATCGTTATTCAGAGGGGTAAGCAAGCATCCCTTTACATCGAACGTCTCGACAACCTGGAGGGTTTCTTTCACGGCAGCGCCTTTGAAACCGAAGCGGGGGAAAGCTGGAATCCAGCTGAAAAGACCCCGCTCCTATGGGATGGACCCGACCGGCTGATTGATGATGACGTCTTTCAGCACTCACCGGGCAACACGGCCCATCAGGTGACCCTCAAGCAATCCGGCAATTACCTCCTCCTCTACAACGATGCGCTCGAGGGCGGATCCGCCCGGGTCAATCCCCGGATTACCGTGGAAGTCAACGGGGAAGCCCAGCCCGGCGCTCAGACAAAATCACACTACATCCGACAAGCCGATGGCCATTCCAATTCTTCGGCCACCCTGGTTTACTACCTGGAGGGATTAAGCGCCAATGATGTGGTGAGTGTCAGCACCCAGAGGGAGGGAGGCGGAGGCGATCCCATCGCCGAGGAACCCGCCACCTTGACGCTGATCCAAAAACCGGTGTTTCAGCCCGATCCCGGTCTCGCTCTCGCCCCCCGCGTGAGCACATTTCAAGGCGATTTTCGCGGCTTCATCGCGACCATCGAAGAACGAGGGATCCTCGTCAATCGTTCCACCATCAAGGCGACTGTTAATGATCGCCCCGTCGCGCTGGACATCGCTTCAACGAAAGAGGCCATGACCGTGACCTTCGCCTTCGAAGAGGTTCCGGCGCCACGCTCCACCCATCAAGTCGTGCTCAGCTACCAAGATCAGCAGGGAGTGCCTCAGTCGTATGATGTTCCGTTTCGGATTGTCATCACCACACCCTTTAGCGTCCTGCCTCCGGAATACGCCCGCCTTGAACCCGACACCAACAAGCCGGGATTCAAGGTGCGGGTCTCCCAAATCAGCACGCTTCAATCCGGGGCAACCAATGTTCACGGCAATACCGTCGCCGGTGCGGAGAGACAACTCCGAGGCGCGATCCTTCATTCCGAGACTCGAGAGCCATACCTCAATGAAGCCGGCCCACTGAATGCCACGGACTGGCAGTTCAGCCCAGCAGAGATCGAAACGGTCATCAATCTCGAACAAGACGGACTCGACGCCGGATCCTTCAATTTTGATACTGGCCACGAGGATGATTTCATCCCCCATATCCCGGGATGGAACGACAGTCTCGACGGAATCGTTGCCGAATTCACAACCTTTCTCGAGTTGGAGCCGGGGTTCCACACCTTCGGCGTGCGAAGCGATGACGGGTTCGACGTCAAAAGTGACAACGGCATCGAAGGCGAACGAGCCATCCCCCTTGGATCGTTTAACGGCAGCCGGGGCTCGGCCGATACCTTGTTCAACGTCGTCGTTCGTACTCCGGGGCTTTATCCCTTTCGGCTTCTCTGGTTCGAGGGCGGGGGGGGGGCCAACGTCGAATTTTTCCACCTAGTGGATGACCAACGAATCCTTGTCAACGATCGTGATCACCCGTTGGCCATCAAGGCCTATCAGGAAGCCAGCGGTCGCCCCGAACCGCCTGCTCCCGAGACGGTCGAGATTCTCGGCTATCGTTGGAGGGCGGGTCAGCTCGAAATCGAGTTCACCGGCACCCTGGCATCGAGCGAGACCCCCGAGGGACCTTATCAATTGCTTCCCAAAATCACCTCTCCTCATCGATTGACGCCAAACCAAAGCTCCCAGTTTTTCATCGCCCGGTGAATCGAGCGGGACACATCCATGTCAACCGTCGGACCAGGACAAGATGAGCTGGCCGGCTTGATAGAACGGGTCACTTTTTTCAATGAAGAGACGGGATTCGCAGTCCTCCGCGTCAAAGCAAAGGGTCGAAGAGACCTCCTGACGGTCATCGGGTCCGTCGCCTCGATCAATGCAGGAGAATGGATCCATGCCACGGGTCAATGGATTCGTGACCGTGAGCACGGTCTCCAACTCAAGGCGCATCAAATCAAAGCCACTCCCCCCACCACCCGTGAAGGAATGGAAAAGTATCTCGGGAGCGGAATGATCAAGGGAATCGGCCCGGTCTACGCCAAGAAACTCGTCTCCCATTTCGGTGAATCCATCATCGAGATCATTGAGAAGCGCTCCAAGCTGCTCGAACAAATCGAAGGCATTGGGCCAATGCGACGCCGAAAAATCCGTGAGGCCTGGGCGGAACAAAGAGTGATTCGTGACATCATGGTCTTCCTTCACTCCCACGGCGTCAGCACTAGTCGAGCCGTTCGGATCTACAAGACTTATGGCGAAGCGGCCATCGAGAGCGTCCGCGCAAATCCCTACCTTCTTTGCCAAGATATTCGGGGGATTGGATTCAAGACCGCCGATCAGATCGCTCAAAAGGTTGGCGTTCCCTTTGACTCCCTCATTCGAGCCAGCGCCGGAATTCAACACACCCTCCTCGAAGCCAGCAGGCAAGGTCACTGTCGGCTCCCGCGACATCGTCTCATTGATGAAGCCGAGGCATTGCTCCAAATCGCCCCCTCCATCATCGAGACCGCGCTCGAACGGGCGCTGGCCTCAAACGAACTGATCGCGACTGTGGAGGCTGAAGAATCCAGCGTCTATCTTCCCCATCTTCTGCACGCGGAACGAACCATTGCCGAGCGATTTCAGGCGCTGGCTCACTCACGCCCACATTACCCTCCGATCGATATCGAGCGTGCCCTGGTTTGGGTTCAGAAGAAAACCGGGATTGCCTTGGCTCCCCAGCAGATTGAATCAATTCGCACCGTCCTCCAACACCGTGTGACGATCATCACGGGAGGCCCCGGCGTCGGGAAGACCACACTGATCAACGCCTTGCTCTGCATCCTGAGAGCGAAACGGGTCGATTTTCAACTGGCTGCCCCGACTGGACGGGCCGCCAAACGAATGTCCGAGTCCACTTCTTCTCCCGCCAAGACGATTCATCGTTTGCTCGAGGTCGATCCGAAACATGGCGGCTTTCAAAGAAACGAGGCGCGCCCTTTGGACCTGGAGGTCCTCATCCTTGATGAGTGTTCGATGGTCGATGTCCTGCTGATGCAACACGTCCTCCGAGCCCTCCCCCCGTCCGGACACCTTATTCTGGTGGGCGATGTCGATCAGTTGCCATCGGTCGGACCCGGTTCGGTACTTCGCGACTTGATCAAAAGTGAGATCGCGCCGGTCGTTCGACTCACGGAAATCTTCCGCCAAGCGGCTGGAAGCCAAATCATCACCAATGCCCACCGGATCAACCAAGGGCAAATGCCAAACAGGGATCAAGACCCCTCCACATCCGATTTCTTTGTCATTGAGCGCGAGGATCCGGAGAAGATCGTTCACACCCTTCTCACGCTGGTCGAACAACGCATTCCTCAGCGATTCCAATTCGATGCCCGACGGGATATCCAGGTACTTTGCCCGATGAATCGGGGCAGCCTTGGCACCCGGGCTCTCAACCTCGACTTGCAGCAGACCTTGAATCCCCCTGATCCACAGAAGCCCTCTGTCGAGCGGTTCGGCTGGGAATTCCGGGCCGGCGACAAGGTCATCCAGACTGAAAACAACTATGACAAAGAAGTCTTCAACGGGGACATCGGCCACGTTCAGGCCATTGACCCCAGTGAACAAACCGTAACCGTTCAATTCGACCATCGCTCAGTCGTCTACGACTTCGGGGAACTCGACGAGCTCTCCCTCGCCTATGCGATCACCATTCACAAATCACAGGGTTCCGAATTCCCGGTCGTCTTGATTCCGATTGCAACCCAACAATTCATCATGTTGCAGCGCAACCTGATCTACACCGGAATCACCCGAGGACGCCAATTGGTCGTCGCGGTGGGACAATCCAAAGCCCTCGGGATTGCGGTCCGAAACGTTCGTTACGAGGAACGCTTTTCAGGGTTGAAAGACCTGCTTTCGAAACGAGTCCCCCAATAGGGATCCCCTCCCACCGTCGCAACCGTGAACTCAGCCCCGCATCCGGGCGACCTCCCACTTCCCAAATGGAGGTCAGGAACGCGACCTATCCGCTCGCGACCCGGGAACTCAGCCCAGCCAACAGGGTCTCCTGATAGCAGCGGGCATCCGCCTCGCCCTCGGCAGGTGCCCATGAAGCAAAATCCTTGTCTGATGACTGCTGGTAAGGGCCGGGCTTTACCTCAAAGAGCACGGTATCCGGTTCGGTCACGATGAAGGTGTGAAATACCCCCGGAGCGATATCAACCCCGAATTCTCCATACCCCGGCTTCAGATGCCACGCGCCATCCACCTCTCCCTCATCAGTAAAGAGCGCCAACCACATGCCCCCCCGCAGCACGACAATTGACTCCGCTTTGGGAGGGGCCAGGTGTCGGTGTGGGCGGATGTATGTCCCGGGTTGCATCACATTCATCATCCGGTGCAGCAATTCCTGATGATCCTGGTGAAATGGAAGGATGATTCGTTTTCGAGGACTCCTGCGGGAGGCCGCCATGGCCTCCGTCAAGAGGTTCTCATTGAGAAGCACCACCCTCCCTTTGGGCGGGTCCAACGCAGCCGGAAACGTCATGTCAGCCATAGCGAGGCCGACCATAAAACCTTGGCCTCATGGCGCAAGCGGCAAAACGCCGCACCTGCCGGTTCGGCGCGCGCGCGCTCCTCAATGGGCATTCCCGCTCCGGACGACGCGGTAAAACCGACGATCACTCGCCGGATTCGAATCGAGAAACTCAACCCCCGCCCCCTCCAGAAGCACCTCCACCTCCAAGTCCTGAACCGATTTCCAGGACCCAACAGCCAGGGACCCGCTTGATTCCAGTCGGTACTCCCCTGGTGTGGGGATTTGAGCCATGACTCGAACGCCATCGGTCGAAAGGAGGACATCGACGACCCTGAGGTCCATGGGACTTTGATAAAGACCGGGACTTGGTTCTCCCCATAACCAATTCGATGCATCAGTCCCGTAATGACTCAGCGCAACCCGTTCGATGGAATGACCCAAGCCCGGGGCAACCGGCAAGAGCGTTTCATCCCCAAAACTGACTTGATCGATCGTGAAGAAGACCGTGTTGGATTCAAACCTCAGACTCGGGTCCCGACGCTCCAACCGGACGGCTTCACCCGCATTCTCCAATCGACCTCGAAATGGCCCCAAAACACTGGTTCCATCCGGCACCGAGTAGTGTTCGCGAAACGCGTTGAGCCGCTCAAGCTCCACGTCGGGATCAAACGGGACCACCACCACAACCTGTTTTGGTTTCAACGTCGTCCCCGAGGGGAAATCGAAATCAATCCCCCCCCGCAAGCGCCACTGGGGGGACGGGAAGTCCTCCATCGAAAGATTCAACTCGGCGTCCATCCGATTGACCACTTCCACGAATTCTATTCCCTCGACGACTTCTCCGTCATCCCTTCGGGTGGGGGCACTATAGATCTCGGAAATCACCAAACGCCCAACGAACGGATGGGCGTTTGCCCTGCCGATCGTCGGTCTGGCGAAGGGCACGATATGGGATCGCCCCACGGAATCGATCCACCGGCCTTGGGTCAGGCGCGAGGGGGAGGGAGCGATTCGAAAGCCATCGATATAACCCGTCAAGGTTCCATCCGCTCCGGTCTCCATCAGGTAGATTTCATCCCCTGCCGAACCCAGGGCAAATCCGTTTCCGTTGATCGCATCTCTCCCAAATTGCGTCTCATCGATGACGAAAAACTCGTTCGGCCCCAAAACCGTTCCCCGAGGAATCTGATACCGATTCGGAATTTGGAGATTGTCGGTCAAAAACCATCCCCCGACATCAATCGGAGCGGACGCTTGATTGACCAACTCAATGGCATCCACCTGGGGCTCCGTCGAATTGTTCCAAACCTCGCTCACCCGCACCGCGGGCTCAACGGCTCCTTCAGGGTTGGCTCTTCCAGGCGATCCGCCGACGGTTCCACTCGGGCGAAAAAGGGCTTTTCCTGAAGCCTGAGGTCGCGTCGCGGCACCTTCCCGAAAGATGATCGAGAATCCTAACCCATCCGTGGAAGGATACCATGAGTCATCGTAGGACACCGCGTCGAGCCGGTCCCCGGAGCCGGTCTCGACAACGATCTGGTCCCGGTCATTGTCCAGGGCACCGCGAAACTCGTAGACGAGCCCCGAAGGCGCACCGTATCGATCGACAAAGGCATCCCTACGGCTGACGAACACCGCCACCGCACCTGGACCAAGCAGATTGAGTTGTCCGCCAGAGACCCTCGCCCTGATTCCCCCCAACAACCGCAGCCCCGTCAAATCCATACTGCGCCGCGAAACGTTCCGAAGTTCGATGAATTCAAAATCGCTCGCGCCCACTCCCCCTAGATTGCGCTTCTCCGTTTCGCTGGGAGGCAGAGGGTGATAGTGGATTTCGTTAATCACGAGGTCTCCGGCTCGAGGCCCATCACTCAACGAATAAACCCGCCGAACCGGGCCCGACCATTTGCTACTCAGTGGTGGATTGTTGGATCCGGTCCGACTTCGGTGATCCGCATGCCGCACCCGGGCAATCAATTGGGTGCCTTGATCGAGTTGCAGGGATTGGGAGTAGCGAAACGCGGCGGGTGACACCTTGCCCCCGGACAAACGAGGATCACTTCCATCGATCGTGTAGTAGATTTCGCTGCCCTCAATGGCCGTCATCGACACACGAGTTTCCGGCCCCAACCTTCCCGATTCATGACTCAAGGACGGAGGGCTCACGAATTGGCTGTCCATGAAGGCCATTCGCTCCGCCAACCAATCCTTCATGTGTTCCACCTCACCCCGATAGTGACCCCCATACCGACTGCGAGGACGCTGATTCCATCTCTGAAGATTGCGGACCTGGGCTTCGCGCAATTCGGCCGCCATCCCATCAATGATTTGATTGAGGTGAGATTCCCGAAACTCCCTTTGGCGCAACGCTTGGTAGCGATCGATATAGCGCTGGAAAAAATCCGGATCTCGAAACATCCGGTTCCACCAAGGATAGTTGAAGAAGTCGGTTCCTCGATCCCCGGATCGGCCCCGCCACGTCGTGGGATCAAGATCGCGCCCATCCGTCGACCCCAAGGCACGATCAAAATCCCAGATCGGTCCGAAGGTCAGCTTGCCTCCCCGAGGGAGGTGCATGTAACCGCTCAAGCGCAAGGCATCGACGTTGAAGGCAAGCACATTGAGCAAGTGATGGTCGATGGCCGCGCCCACATCGATGTATCGAGCATATCCTCGTTCAGGATCCCGAAACTGGCTCCCATTGACCGCCCGACCAAGGTCACGAAAAAAATCTCGAATGAACCGCTCCTGAGCCTCTCGTTCGGGTCGTTCAATCACCACCTCCTTTGGATAGACATAACGCAACCGCTGACCGGCTTGGGAGAATCCCGAGTCGCCCGGATCAGCGCGGTCAATTTTCAACAGGTAACCCCCTCCCAGGTTCGGCATCCGATCATGTTCGGGGAACAATTTGGAGACGGAGACCCGGTCGTCGTCCCGCTTGATCTTTTCCGTGAGAGCATAGACGCCAAAATAATCATTCGACCGAAGGGGCCCTCCGCCGGTGTTTAGGAACACTTCAACGAAGCGTGTCCGCGGTGCATAGCGCCCGATTTGATTGCTCAATTCGTAAATGAAGGGATTGTGCATCAACGTCAGGTCGAAATTATATGGACCCCACAGAATCCAATCGGATTCCCGAGGCAGTCCCAAGGGGGTGATTCCCTTTTCCTCGTCCAATTCCCCCCAGGCTTCAAGAGAGAGCGACGGTTTGGGCCGGCCCGCGGTGCTCGAGCCTCGCACCTTCAACCCCACCCTCGTCTGAATCCCGGGCTTACCCAAGAGAGCCGCTCGGCCG
>DEAY01000283.1 GCA_002348345.1 Verrucomicrobia bacterium UBA2970 | reverse complement strand
GCGGTGCTTCCGGAGGAGGCTTCGATGATGGGGGTGTCACGATGGATGAGCCCGTTGACCAAGCCGTAAAGAAAAAGGGATCGGGCGAGTCGATGCTTTAGGCTTCCCGAGGGATGAGTGGATTCGTCTTTGAGGTAGAGCGTATGGGGTTCGAAACAAGGGAGGCGGAGCTTGAGGAGGTGGGTGTCGGCCGATCGATTGAAGTCCGCCGCGATCTGTCGCATCGCTTGGCACACCCAGTCGCGATCCCCAGGGGTGACGCTGGAATGGGAGGGGGATTCCACCGGTTGACGTTCCAATGCCGAGCGCTAAGGCTGAGCGTTGGAGGCCCAGGTGCTCTGAAAGGCCTTCCGGATGAGTTTCTCCGTGCCGACTGCCGGAGGCGCGAGATAGGGAGACATCGTTTCGTGTCCCCCCCAATTGGGTAGGCATCCCGCCTCGTAGCCTCCCTTCGGCCCTCGCGCCAGGGCCTGATCCGTTCCAATGTAGGCCCGGCCTCCGTTGGTGAGGCTGAGGGTCATGGTTCGCTCAAAGGGTGCGTTCCGGTCGATCCAAAGTTCATATTCGGCGAACATTTCGTAGGACATCCCGATCAATCCCCATTCGTCCCCGATGAAGAGTCCATAGACATCAAAGCGACGGGGTTTCGGAACGGTTCCATTCTGGTGGTGCGCCACGATCTTGTTGAGTTGGCGGAGGCGTTCCGGTTGGTCTTGGTTTTGTGCAATGAGCGCCTTGGTGACTTCAAGGCTGGGGAGCTCGCGGGTGGGTAAGGTAATGCGTTGGTGTCCCGAGCGCAGGGTGAATGTCTCGAGGGCGTGGCTCTGTTCGACGGCCTTGATCACCGCATCGCCGAGCCGATGGCCAGCAGACTCGGCATCCTCGTGAGTGCTTCGGAGGGGGTAGCTGTTGATGTTGCCGCAGCAACCTTGCCCGAAGAGGGCAACCACGTTGTTGCCGAGTTGTTGCTTGATTCGAGTCACAGCGGCTCCGGGGAAATCAGCGCTGACCAGCCTGCTGGTATGGGGCACGGTCACCGGGTGGGCCGGGTGTTCGAAGAGGATGGCGATGGGTTCTTTCGAAGCCTTGGAACGGGCGGTGAGGACATTGACCCAGGGAATGACGGCCCCTTCCCGATTAACCCCCATGTAGGTTTCTCCCTGCTCGTTCTGGAGTCTCCGATTAAAACCCACTTGAATCGGTTCTCGGCCGACTTCCAAGGTGACGGGTTCGAGCTGATTCAAGGCCTGGGCAGTGAGTTGAACGGCGAGGTCATGAACCGACTGGTTCCACTTGGCTTCGTGGGGTGATTCTTGGATGGGACGGTCGCGATATTCGTCCCACTGGAGAGCCTCCGTCCAAGGGTCCCCGACGCTGCGATTGGAGCACAACCATCTCGAGGAATGATTATGGCTACAGTTGAGCCAAACTTCCTGGACCCGGGTTTCGGCCTTCACCCGCTCTCGAAGCTGATCGGAAGCCGCGAAGCCGGCACAAATGAGATCGGCTGTGAGAAGGGCGAAGGTCTTTCCTTCCGCGTCCTTGAGCACCAGAGCGCGAAGGTAGAGGGGATCGTGGATGCCGATGTTGTTCCGGAAGTAGTGGAGAATCTCCATTCCGGGCGGGGGCGAAATATCATGTTCAGCCGCTCCGGCTTGGAATCCCGCCTTGACATCGCTGAGGGCGATCAACGACAGACAAAGGATGGTTGCCCACTTGAGACCGGGAAGCTGGGGGAGGCGATTCATGCCATTCCTTCTGGGTTGCGAGGACGTTATTTGCCTTGGGCCGCTTCCGCTTCTCCGGCCGTGGAGGTTCCCGAGAGAACCCAGGCGAGATTGAACCGTGCCAGGGTCGAGCTGCCCTCCGGACCGCCCTCGAAGTGGAGGTAAATCCAACCCTCGGAAGGGGTGTTGGGCCGCCCTGCCGCGAGCGAGGAATAGGCGAACTTTCCTTCAAAGAGGAGCCGCTTGACCGGCCACGTTTTGCCTCCGTCGATACTGGCCCAGATCGTTCCATGATGGCGGCCGCTGGCGCTGTCACAGTTGCTGTAGAGGAGAATATCCTGGCCCCTGACGTTGAGCCGGGTGAGTCCGCCCATGCAGCCGTAATTGGTATCCTGGGGGCCGTCGGGGAGAACGTAAACAATCTCCCAGTCCTTCCACGTTTTGCCTCCGTCATCGCTGATGGCCGCCCGCCGCCGACGGTTGTCGGGGCGCTCTTGCCAGTGAACCCGTGAGTTGTAGTAAAGGCGGCCATCAGCCAATTCAACGATGGCTGCTTCGCCGGTGCCGTTTTCCGGGAAGGGGTGGCTGGTGCGCCAGGTTTTTCCTCCATCGTCGCTGTAAATCGCGTTGGTATAATGCGTGGGCCATTCCTCCCGGGCATTGCGCTGGCCGTAGTATCGGGAAGGGCGAATCAAGCGACCTGCATGAGGCCCCCGTCGAAGGGTGATTCCATGCTCGTTCATGTGCATGGAGGGGAGATGGTCGAGGGAGTCCGGAGTCAGAGCCGGTATTTCGGCCTTCCAGGTTAAACCATCATCCTGACTGCGATAAACAGTGAGTGGCGCAGGAGGGTGTTTGTCCTCGACGAATGCCAGGACATCCCCTGAGGTTTCATCGACGGTGGTACCCCCTCCTTGAAATCCTGGGGTGGCGATGGAGAGGGGCGGGCCCCAGGTTTTTCCCCCGTCGGTGCTTCGTCTGGCCCTCACGGACTTGGAGCCGAAGGTGGCCAGGACCGTCCCCTGGGTGGTGACCACCACGTTGGGAAAGCGCTGTTGATCAAAGAGTTTGGTCATCTCCAGCTTTGGTTTGCCGAGGTAGGCTTGGAGTGGACCCTCGGTGACGGCGCCGAATACAAATGAAGGAGCGAAGCCGATCAGGGTGCCCAGGAGCGCCCTGGAGTGAAGAGCGTTTGTGCGTTTCATAAGATGGGAAGGGTGTTCGGAATGGGGCTTGAGATCAATCTCATACTGGTGAGTTCCCCCGACTTCTCCCAGAAATCGGTTGCGATTATCGATCAAAGACCTAGTTTGACCCCATCCGCAGCCGAAGTAAAGTGATGCTTCCAAGAGTTGGTGAAAGGCCGCAAGGAGGGATTGGGTGGCCCGGAGGGATGCTGAGGGTTGTGCTCGCTTTTTTGGGGGGATTCGCCAGTTTCGTCTCAGGAGTTTCCTTTGCCGCCCAATCGCCGAACATCCTCATCGTCTATGCCGACGATTTGGGCTACGGGGATGTCAGGGTCTACAATCCCGATCGGGGAAAGATTCCAACACCCCACCTGGATGCACTGAGCCGGGAAGGGATCCGCTTTACCGACGCCCATTCCTCCTCGGCGGTGTGTTCCCCATCGCGCTACACCTTACTCACGGGTCGCTATCATTGGCGGAGTCGACTTCAAAAAGGAATCGTGGGACTCTGGGGAGCTCCCGTGATTCCCTCCTCTCGGCTGACCCTCGGGCGCATCGCCCAGCAGGCGGGTTATCACACGGCGTGTGTTGGGAAGTGGCACCTGGGCTGGGAGTGGCCCATTCCCCCCGAACTCAAACCTTATTTCGAAACCGGTGGATACGGAGGTGAGAAAAACCGTGTTGCTTCACAGGCGCATCGCAAAGCCTGGCGAAGGGTCTTTCGTTCCAAACTGGAAGGGGGGCCGCTTTCGGTTGGCTTCGATGAGTATTTTGGTGTCGATGTTCCCAACTGGCCGCCCTACTGTTTTATCGAGGGAGAGCGAACGGTCGGTGTCCCAACAACGTTTGCCGACCCGAAATTGTTTGAAAAAAACCAGGCGAATGTGCAGGGGCCGGCCATGCCGGGGTGGACCCTTGAGCCGATTCTCCCTGCCCTGGGGCGACGGGCTGCCGACATCATCGACCGTTCAGCCAGGGGCGGGCGTCCCTTTTTCCTTTACCTCTCACTCACATCGCCTCATACGCCCCTGTCGGTCAATGCGCCGTGGCGGGGCGCTAGCGGGCTGAACCGTTACGCTGATTTTGTGATGGAAACCGATGCCGTGGTAGGCGAAGTTCTATCGGCTCTGGATGATGCCCGGATTACCGGGGAGACCTTGGTTTGCTTTACCAGTGACAACGGGTGTGCGCCTTATATCGGGGTTTCGGAGTTGGAAGCCCGGGGGCATCATGCCAGTGGTCCACTCAGGGGTTACAAGGCGGATGTTTGGGAGGGGGGGCACCGCGTTCCCTTTATCGTGCGTTGGCCTGGCGTGATCGAACCCAACTCTGTGTGCCACCAACTGGTTCACCAAGCCGACCTTTTGGCAACTGTGGCGGAGATTCTCGGTCGCAGGCTGCCCCCAGATGCCGGCGAGGACAGCTTCAGCCTCCTCTCCCTCTTGAAAGGAGAGCGAGCGGCGATTCGGGAGACGGCGGTGAGTTGTAGCATTCGGGGGGTTCCGAGTATTCGATGGGACTCCTGGAAATGGATTCCCCAGGGAGGATCAGGGGGCTGGTCAAAAGGGGGGGACGAGGATGCCGAGCAACTCTACAACCTGGCCCAAGATTTGGGGGAGGTGCGAAATCTGGCTCTTGAACGTCCCGCACAGGTTAAGAAACTGGCCGATCGGTTAGAGCGTCTAATCGTCAACGGGCGAAGTACGCCGGGGCCGCGACAGGCGAATGATGTTGATGTGGTTCGCTATCCAATGAGTCATTAAAGAGATGGAGCCCGCCTCTCGGGGTGGCCCCGGGAGGCGGAGAGGGAATGCTGTTTTAGGATGCCGGTTCTGGGGATGGAACCGGCTTTCAGGTCGCTATGAGAATGATGTTTTGCCGATGGGGAATTGCGTTGGTTTGGGCCGTTCATTTGGTTAGGGCTGAGGCCGCGCCGAGTCGACCCAATATTCTGTATCTCTATGCGGATGATTGGGGGTGGGGGGCGATCGGTCCCAATGGGCAGGCCAAGCGTCGGGCCGAAGGATTACCCTATGTCAAAACCCCCCATTTGGACCGCCTGGCGGCCGAGGGTATTAATTTCACACGGGCCTACGGATGCACGGTCTGTTCCCCAGCCCGCTCGTCCCAACAGAGCGGGTTTCACCAGGGTCATACGTTTGCCGATCGCAATGATCCGGACAATGCCAAGAAGGCGATGCGAAAAGAGGACGTCTTGATCGGGGAAGTGCTGAGTCAGGCGGGCTACGCCACGGGATACTGGGGGAAGTGGGGGTATGGTGGCTCCAGGAGCCGCGAGATGCCGGTGATCGAGAATCGACAAACGCTCCCTACCGCGCATGGGTATCACTCGGTGGTGGCCGAGCTTCATCATGTGAGAGCCCATACCTTTTTTCAACCCAGCCTCTGGAGTGACCAAGGAAGCGTTCAGAGAAAAGGGGGGATGGGGTTGATCCCGAACTCCATTCAGCGATTTCTCTCGATGAAGGGTTTCCCCGAGCAGCCGGTATTCCAGCATCACGCTGAGTATCCACAAGTGGCCTACTGCGACGACGTGTATGCCTTCTCTGCACTCGAGTTTGTCCGTCGCCAGGCGGGCGAATATCGAGAATCGGGGCGGCCCTTCATTGGTATTCTTGCCATCCAGGTGCCCCATGCACCCTTCGCCGAGATCGAACGGCTGCCCGAATGGGATCGGGATTATCGAGGGTTGCCCTTCTTCGAGTCCTTGCCCGACCAAGCCAAGCAATGGGCGGCGATGGTGACGCGTCTGGATGCCCACTTTGGCAATCTCTTGCAGGCGCTGGATGATCCCAACGGAGACGGTGATCACTCGGATTCCATCGCCGATGAGACGGTGGTCATTTTTCAGTCCGATAACGGCGGGCCGAATCATGCCGCCCGGTCGGCCTTCATGGCCAATGGCGGGCTTCGAGGTCAGAAAGGGCAGATCTACGAAGGCGGAATCAGGGTGCCCACTTTGCTTCGATGGCCCGCCAAGATCAACGCGGATTCATCCTTGCAACCCGGAACTCGGAGCGATCGTGTGATCGATGTGACCGATTGGCTTCCGACGTTCTGTGAGCTGGCTGGGGTTGATCCTCCCCTGGGGGTGGATGGCGTGTCGATGGCTCCTTTCCTGACCCAGCAGGGTCGACAACGCTCCAGGGCCTTTGTCATTCATGAATCGGGGCGAGGGCAATCGATCATTCGAGAGCCCTACAAGCTGATCCGAGCGCGGGGGGGAGCCGAACTCTACGATCTTGAGCAGGATCCCGTTGAGCGGCTCGATTTGTCGAGCGACAAGCCGGGGTTGGTGCGGGAACTAATGGGGCTTCTGATCGGCGAACGAGTGGATGAACCCAAGGGGTTTTCAATCAGCTACCATGAGTTTGTTGGCGCCGACGGGAGTCGGACCTCCAACCCTGATGCCTGGTCGGACTATGTTTATGAAAACGCGGGGATCCGTTACCAGGAGGTGACGGGACCGCCGCAGCGATCATGGGTTGCCAGCATGGTCAATCGGAGCAAGACTTCTCAAGTCGCGAGGGTCAATCAGGATCTCCGGGTGTTGGCCCTTGAACTGAAGGGGAATCCTGAGTCGAAGGCGGTTCAACAGGTCGACCTAGGAGCCGGAACGGAACTCGAAGGGAGAAACGAAATCCGAATCGGAGCTGGGGGATGGCTCCAGATGAGAGGCGGACGGGTCTCGACGCTTCGGTGGGTCGAGATTCAGCCCGGGGGGCGCGTCAGTGGGCATGGGATGATTGCAGGTGATGTCTACCATCGGGGGCGCCTGATGTGCCTCACCTCTGTTGAAAGGGAAGTGCAACGAAGCATCAAGGTGACTGGAGATTTGTTGATGGGGAACCAGGCGGTGACGCGCATTGCCATCGGACAGGAGGCCGAGGCCGCGCTGCAAGTGAGCGGTCTCGCAGAATTGGCGGGCAGGGTTGAGTTGATCATGCGTCCCGATGAAGCGCTCGAATCAGGAACGGAAATCCGTCTGTTGTCGGCTGGGCAAGTCAAGGGGCGATTTGGAGACTCAGTCGAGATCATGGGCTCCGCCGCGAAGCGCTCCGCTCGCCTTCGGTATTCGGATCAGGGGGTGATTGCGATTCTGCTCTGAGCCCTCCTGCAATGCTTCATTGAGCGGGACGGCCATAGCGGTCGCGCGTGGTTCATCGCCTGGGCACTCGTCGAGGATGTTTCCTCCGGGTGTCTCAAACGTGCTCTTAGCAGGAGGGAAGGGTGGTTGGTTAGGTCGGCGTTGGGAGAGCATGTCAGATTGAATGGTAAGCCAGAGGGAGTTTGAGGTAATGGATCGCCATCCTATGCAAAAAAAGCTAATTAGTCGCCTTCTGTGCAGAGGTGCAAGAAGGTTGCAAGCGCCGTGAAGAACGATTGCTACGATCATGAGGGAAACCGGCGGACCCGTCACGGTGTTCGGTGGAGTGGCCAGGTGGCATTGGGCCTGCCAGTCAGGTCGGCATCTTGGGCGCGGGGGGTATGTTTAGGGGTGTGGGCGCTTCACTTGCTTTCCCATGGGGGTGAGTGGAAGGAAGGAGAACCGGGGAAACGGTTGTTGAGTTTTGACTTCTCAGAAGGGGGGGGGCGACCGGTGGGAGGAGGCGCTCTCTGGACGGCGGAAGGACCCGTGGCGTGGGAGGGGGAGGAAGCATCCCGTGCCGTCCTGGTTTCTGAGCGGGGGGCAAGTCTCCATCTGCCAATCGACGAGAAGAGTAATCCGTGGTTTAGTCCCTCGGAAGGACAGATCCGCTTTCGCTTCCGGCCTGATTGGACAACGGGGAATGGCCCCGGGAACTGGGCGAGCTTTTTGTCGGTTGGGATGTGGACTCCTGATCCGGCAAGAGTGGGGTTTTGGGCGTTGGCGACCAATCCGAAGGGAAATCGGTTGATCTTTTCCGGTCAGAAAGTGGGCCAGGGAAAGACGTTTTTCTCGGTGCCGATCCATTTTGAGAAGGGACAATGGTATGACATCCTCCTGGTTTATTCGGCCTTTTCTTCTCGGGTTTATGTCAATGGGACGGAGTATGGCCCGGGTAGCGGAGTCATCACTCCGCCCAGTTCGGCGGTGCTTCATGAGTATGGGATTCGGGTGGGAAACAACCACCATGGGAATCAGCCCATCCAAGGTGCTCTGGCCGCGTTGCGGAGCTATCCCGCGCCCGTGACGGGATTCGTTCAACGAAAGGACCGATATGCCCTTGCCCAATGGCAGGATCAGAAACCGGTTCCCTCGATGCTGAGGTGGCCAACCGGGGTGGCATCCAAGGAAACCGTTTGGCGACGACAATCGGGCGACCTGAGGTGGCAAGTCGTCGATACCGTCACTCATACCAACCAGTATGAGGTTGAAGCGCAGGTCTCGAAACGGGCGACCTCGCAAACCTATGCCATCGGGGGGCGTCGCCTCGCCGTGAGTCCGCGACCGGTTCCCGTCGTTGAACGGCGGGGTCGGGTTCTCGTGGCCGTCGCCCAGAGGGTGGCCCTTCCGCTGCGCCCATCGTTGAGACAATTTGCCGAGAATCTTATCGGAGACGGATGGGAGGTGGAACGGGCTGAGGTTCCGGATCATAGCAGCCGTCGACGGACGAATTACCGGCGACGGGTGTCGGAGGTGAAGCAGAGGATTCGCCGCTTTTATCGGGCCAACGAACCGGGGGATCAGGTGGTTGTTCTGGTAGGGCCAGCGCCCATTCCCTATTCCGGCTTGCGGGCGGAGGATGGCCACACACGACCCAATGACGATCATCAGGGGGCCTGGCCCTGCGATGCTTTTTATGGAGATCTTGATGGCTTGTGGTCGGACCAGAGCGTTGACTACGTCAATCGGCACCATCGGGGCAATAGCAATCGGCCGGGAGATGGGCGGTTGGATCAAGATTACCTGCCCAGCCCCTTGGAAGTGGCGGTTTGTCGGATTGATTTTTCAAATCTTCCCTCTGTTCGTTCGGGGAATCTGCCGTCGAGATCCTCAGAGCGTGAGGCGGAATTTTTGAAACAATACTTCGAGAAAAACCATGCCTATCGTCATCGGCAGAATGTTTTTGAAGCCCGTGCGGTTTACCGGTCCTATCTCCCGGCCCGGTTGTGGGCGAATATGGATCGTAATGCGTTCGCCAACGGGTCGGCGCTTTATGGTTCGGCCCCTGGCGCGCTTCGGGAAGTGGATTGTTTCGATCTCTCCGGTTCCGTCGAATGGGGGTTTCTTGCCGGATATGGCGCACCATCGTCCATCGTATCGGGTCGGTATCGAAGCGTCTCGTTCGCCAATGAGGGACTGGCCAGTCACGCGGGATTTGTCATGCTCTACGCTTCATGGAGTGGGGACTGGAATCTGACCGACAGCTTTACAAAGTCGGTCCTGCTTTCCCCTCGAGCGGGATTGGCCGTGATGAGTTCCCTTCATGGATTTTGGGATCTGTCGACGATGGGCATGGGAAATCCCTTGGCGAGGGCGATGGTGGAATCCTCCGCGCCGCCCGAGGGGAAGGTGGGACGATCGATTTCGATCCTGGGGGACGCGACGCTGAGACTTCGGGTGCTTCCTCCTGTCGGGGAGCTCAGAGGGATGCGTCGTGGGAGGGACGTCCGGCTCGCATGGAATGGGCAGGGCGGAACGCATCGCTACATGGTGTATCGCTCCAAGAGTCGCTTGGGTCCCTTTGAGCGGATATCGGGCGAACGTCCTCTGGAACGAGCTGAATTCATCGACCGGGATCTCCGGGTTCAGGAACCGGTCTACATGGTGCGGCGGGTTGAAAATCAGGAGACGCCCTCCGGCGTCTATGAGGATCTCAGTCAGGGCGTTTTCTGGGAATCAGGATCGACCGTCAATCCCGATTAGCGGATGGGGTGTTGATCGGGGACAGTGGCAAGGAAACCGCTCGGCCTTCAACGAGGCTGCGGTGGACGGCCTCGGTGAATTCCATGTATCGAACCCCGTCTTCGAATTGGGTCAGCCGGACCAGGGCCTCTCCTCGAATTGCTTGAATAAACTCCTCTTCGACTCTCCAGAATTGCTTTCGTGCCTCAGGAATGACCACCGGTTCCGGTTCGGGACGGGCTCGTGTCGCCATGTGTAAGTCTCCCTGTGAATACTCCAGCCAGCCATCGGTACCAATCAATCGGATCCCGTCGTGTTTTGGGGAAGGCGTCACGGCCGATTCCTGGAGGTGGAGCTGAATGCCCTCACCGAGATCAGCGAGGACATCGAGATGCTCGGGAATTTCAATCGCATGGATCTCTCCGGAGTGGCTGCGTCGAGATTTGGTATAGATTTTTCCTAACGCGATCACCCGACTCGCTGGTCCGACCCAACGCATGATGGCCTCGTAATAAATGCCCATCGTCATGACATTGAGCCCGCTGAGTCGGATATCTTGTCGCCAATGAAGCGGGGCCTCCGGATCGTAATAGCCGCCGCTATGTTGGCATTGAATGGTGAGCAAGGTTCCGATGGCATTCTCTTCAAGTAGATCGCGAATGGTGTTGTCGACTTCCAACGTCATCGGCGATGGGACGATCTGAGTCACCAATTCAGGGTGTTGCCGCGACGCATCCAGCATGGCGTGTGCTTCTCGTGCATTCATGGCCATCCGTGCCTCGGTGAGGACATGTTTTCCGGCCTCGAGGGCTCGCAGCGTGATCGGGCAGTGAAGGTAGGGCCATGTTCCGATCACGACCGCGTCGATTTCTGGGTCGTCGACCAGCGCTTCCCAGGAGGAATAGGTTTTGCGGAATCCGAATTCCCTGGCAGCAGCCTCGGTTGAGGCGACCCGCCGATTGACCACGCCGACCAGGGAAACTCCCTGGATTCGTTTGAGAAGGGGAATGTGCTTGGTTTTGGTGTTGGCGCCGGCGCCAACGACCCCCATACGGATTGGTGGGACGGATTCGGTCATGGGGCGGGATTATGGAGGGGGGGGCGGCGCATGACAATTCGGGGAAACCCATTTCTCGGCTGAAGGGGGCGGCGTTTGGGCCGCGAGATGGGATCGGGAAGTCCCTCAGCCGTGCCAAAGCCTCAACCCGGACCGACTGGTTTGGTGTGCACGGGGAAGAACGGAAGGGAATTGTTGCCGGCGTGGGCTTCACCACGAGGCTGTGTTGTCCGCGAGGGGCTCGTGGTGATTCAACCTGCTGTCCGAGGTTGGCTACCAAGGAAGGGAGATCCTTTTGGGGCGGTTGGTTGTTGCGCCCCACCCAGAGATTTTGTCAGAGTCAGATCCAAGAGAGCCCCTGACCATGTCGACTCCCGCCAATCCAATTGAAGAAATGATGCACCGGGATCGGATGACGGTCTCTCAGAGGATCACGATTCTCATCTGCTTTTTAATGAACGTCATGGATGGGATGGACGTTCTGGTCATCTCGTTTACGGCCCCAAAGATCAGTGGCGAGTGGGGGATTCCTCCGCAGGAGTTGGGCTGGGTTTTTAGTGCGGCGCTGATTGGGATGACGGTGGGCGCCCTGGGGCTCGCGCCGCAGGCGGATCGAATCGGACGCAAGGCGATGATTCTCATTTGCGCCAGCCTGATGGGGGTGAGCGTCTTTGTCACCGCGTTTGCCAGCAATATCACGGAACTCATCGCGCTGCGTTTTGTCAGCGGTCTGGGAATCGGAGGGATGTTGGCCAGCGCCTCGACGCTGGCCTCGGAGTATGCACCCCGTACGAGTCGGGAGTTCTGGGTCAGCTTGGTCATGGCCGGGTATCCGATCGGAGCGGTTTTGGCGGGAATGGTTGCGGCCGCGATCATTCCGGCCAGCGGTTGGCCGGCAATGTACCTATGTGCGGGAACTCTCACCCTGCTCTCGATTCCGCTGATCCTGTTCTTTCTGGATGAATCGATGGAGTATCTTACCAAGCAGAGGCCGGTGCGGGCGCTGGAGCGAGTGAATGCGATCTTGGCTCGGATGGCGCTTCCATCTCTCGATCAGCTTCCCGAGGTCGCTGTTGAACGGAAGCCGGCCTCGGTGCGAGGATTATTCGGTCCCGGTCGAACCCGTCAGACCCTCTTGCTCTGGGTGGCGTTCTTCAACGCCTTCGCCACCCTCTATTTCCTGTTGAGCTGGATCCCGAAATTGACCTCGGAAGCGGGGTTGTCAGAGCGTTTGGGAATCTACTCCGGAACGGTTTTCAATGCGGGGTCCTTTGTCGGGATCTTGGTGCTCGGGGGCTTGGCGACGAAGATCGGGCTTCGGAAAACGATTCTCATCTTCCTGGGAAGTGCCGCTCTACTGATGATGGTATTTGGTCTGTTCTCGGGTTCCTTCCTGGTGTTGGTGATGTTCGGCTTGATCGGGTTTTCAATGCAGGGCGGATTTGTGGGGCTCTACCCAGTGGCGGCGCAACTCTATCCATCGGAAGTGCGGACCACCGGGGTGGGGTGGGGGATTGGAGCGGGTCGTTTGGGGGCGGTTCTGGGGCCGATCGTGGCGGGCTACTTCGTGGCGGCGGGCCTATCGCTCACCCTGAACTTCATGATCTTTGCCATTCCCTGTTTGATTTCGGGAGGGGCCGCAATGGCCATTCGATCGAAAAACGTCTCGTAGGTTTGAGTGGGAAGCCGGCCTGGAGGATTCGTCTGTTGGGACCGGTTCCAATGATGGTCGGGGACAAGCCTCCAAACGAGGATCTCCCCTTGCTAGGCAGGGATGGCAAGGGGTTCCAAGCGTTCCTCCAACGATTCCCACCCGAGTTCGTCAACGATGACCATCAGGGCTGGGATCAGGATCAGGATCACTCCTGCCGAGACCAAGGTCCCCATGCCGACGGCGATGGCCATCGGGACGAGATACTGGGCCTGGAAACTGGATTCAAAGATCATCGGGCCGAGTCCGAGGAAGGTGGTCAGTGCGGTCAGGATGATAGGGCGGAAGCGTCTTTTGGCTGCGAGAAGTACGGCCTCGTGTGCCGAGTGGCCCGAGGCGATGTATCGATTGCGGGTGATGGCAAGGACGAAGGCGCCGTTCACCACCATGCCGCAGAGAGCGATCATCCCGAAGACGCTGAAGACGCTCAACGTGACTCCCATCACCACATGACCCGCAACCGCCCCGGCGAGGCTCCACGGGATGACGAGGAGGACGATCAGGGCTTGAAGGTAACTTCTCAAGAGCGAGGCCATGATGGCGTAAATCACAAAAACTGAGGCGAGTAATCCCCATGACATGCGATGCATTGAATCCCGCTGTTCTCGCTGATCCCCTTCGAAGGAAAAGCGGAGGCCGGGATACTTGGTTGCGATCTCGGGCATTTCTCGCTTGCCAAAGGACGCGAGCACCTTATTTCCGGTGGTGACCCCGGCAATCACGTTGCCGGTGACGTTGAAGACGCGGGCACCGTCAACCCGTTCGATCCGAGTGGGGGCCTCAGTCGATAAGATTCGGGCGGCTTGGTTGAGGGGGATCTCCCCCCCGCCGGGGACGCGAATCAAAAGGGTTTCCAGGCTGCTCAAGGACCCCCGTTCCCGTTCGGGTCGTTTGACCATGACTCTCAGTTCTTCCCGTTCTCGCGGTTGTCGAATCGCTTCGGCCCCGTAAAACGCGTGGCGGATTTGCGTCCCCAACTCACGGGCGGTGATGCCGAGCGATCTTCCCTCTGGCTTGATCTCGAAATTGAACTGCGGCATCTCCTTTCCGAATCCCTTGTTCACGTCAGCCACACCGGGGTATTTTGAGATGGCGGCCGCAACCTCGGCGGCGGCCTCTCTCAAAATCTGAACCTCTGGATGAGAGATTTGGATATCAATCTCATTGGCGCCTCCGGGACCATAGAGGTAATCGAAAAACACCGATTCAAGATCGGGAATCTCAGGAATCTCTTCCCTCCAGAGATTACAGAATTCTTCGGCGGTAATCTTTCGCTGACTTTGGGGGACCAGTCGGATCGAGACATCGGCATCGCCGGAACTGTAACGCTGTTGGCCGATCCCAACTTGGATGCCCGTCAAGATATTCTCTTCGCCGTTGCGGTCCAGTGCTCGTCGCGCCGCCAGTTCGATTTCTTTGGCCACTTCCCGAGTGCGCTCCACCGGCGTTCCCGAGGGCATTTTGAACTCGGCTTGGGTGAACGGGGATTCGATGGAGGGACGGAACACGAAATCCACGCGTCCGCTGTAAACGTAGCCGGCCGAAAGGATCAGGAGTCCGAAGAACAAGGTGCAGGTGAAATAGCGATGGGCGACCGCCGTGTCGACCACCGGCCGGTACCATCGGTCGATCGCTCGATCGATGGGGATCCTCAGCTGGGTCTGGCGTTCCTGAAACCGCTCGAACAGGGAAAAACGGGTCTTCCTTCCTTTGTGGGCCAGGTGGGCGGGCAGGATGAAGAAGCATTCGATCAGGGAAACGGTGAAGACCGCGATGACGACCGCTGGGATGACAAAGTAAAAGCGGCCTGTTTCACCGGGTACAAACAATAAGGGGAGAAAGGCAATGATGTTAGTCGAGACAGCAAAAATGACGGGGACGGCCATTGCCTGGACCCCCTCAATCGCCGCCTGGAGCCGGTTGAGCCCGGTTGACATCCGGTGAAAGATCTCTTCACCGACTACGACGGCATCATCGACCACGATGCCCAGGGTGACGATGAAGGCGAAGAGGGAATTCATATTGATGCTGGCATCCATCGTCGGGAGGAGCACCAATGATCCGACGATGGATACGGGAATCCCCACGGCCGTCCAAAATGCCACCCGAAGCTCCAAGAAGAAGGCAAGCGCCAACAAGACGAGAATCAGGCCCAGACCTCCATTGGTGAGCAGCATGTCGATCCTCTCCTTGTATTCCTCGGACCGGTTGAAGCGAATGCTGAGGCCGACGCTGGGGGGAAGGTTGGCCGTTTCCCTCTCGACAAACGCTTGAACGGATCGAGCGACGGTAAGCGGGGATTCGCTCTCCGCGCTGTAGACGGAAAGGGAGAGGGATGGGCGTCCATTGAAATACGATTCATTGTCCGATTCCTCGAAATCATCTCGGATTTCCGCAATGTCGCCCAACCGGACTTTGGTGCCGTCCGGGCGGCTGAGGATGGGGATTTCGGCAAATTCCTTGGCCAGGCTTCTTCGCTCTGTCGTCTTCAGGAGGAAGTCTCCGCTGGGCGTCTTGATGGAACCCGCCGGGACGTCCAGCGCCGAGGCCTGGACCGCTCGTGACACATCGCTGAGCCTGAGCCCGAGGGAACGGAGTTTGGCTTGGGGAATCTCGATATGGATTTCCGGGCGACGAAGTCCGCGGAACTCAACGAACGATACGCCGGGTTCGGTTAGAAGCCCTTCTTCGATTTGGCGCGCAAACTTCACCAGGCCTTGCTCGTCCAGATCGCCGTAGATCGAAAGGTAGAGAACGCCACGGCGGCGGCCGGTGTCGAGGGAAATCACCGGAGGCTCGGCGTCGTCGGGAAAGAGGCTGATCCGCTGGATGGCTGCGGTGACTTCCTGGAGGCCTCGGTTTCGATCGGTGCCGGGAACCAGTTCCGCCGTTACCGAGGCGTTTCCTTCCCGGGCGATGGATCGCACTTCCCGAACCAGATCCATCCCCCGGAGTTCCGCTTCGATGGGGAGGATTATGGAATGCTCGACCTCATCGGGACTGGCACCACGGTATTCCATCCGCACCTCGACGGTATCCAGTGTGAAGGTGGGATAGATCTCCTGGCGAATACTTCGGGCGACCAGTAGCCCGGTGACCACGACCGCGATCATGACGAGGTTCGCCGCCACGTGATTCTGCGCAAACCAGGCCAGGAGACCGGCACCGGAGCCGGGGGCAGAAACCGGGGGCTTAGTCATGGTTTCGTTTGGGTCACTTTGACTGCCTGAGCCGGTCGGGCTTGAACGGAGTTCGCTCTGACCTCCATGCCGGGAAGGGCGACGCGCAGGGGGCTGATGATGAGCGACTCGCCTTCGTTGATGACATCATCGATATAGACGGTGTCCTCGGTGCGCCACCGAACGGACGGGTTCCGGATTCTCAGTTGGCTTTCGCGGTCGACCACCCAGATGGTGTCGCCCTCCCTCAGGGCGGGGCGATCGATCGCGAGGACGCCCTTGAGGAGTCCCGCATCGATTTCGACCCGAACATAGCTGCCCAGCAGGAGAGGGGCCTTTGTCTGGGGTGATCCGGAGTTCAGAGGGTCGCTGACTTCAATGAGGATCCGCGCCATTCGCCCCTGCTCTTCCATGTCGCTCAAAAGTTGTACGACCTGGCCGGGCCGTTGCTGCAGGGTTTCGGTGCCGGTATCGAAGTAGACTTCCGCGTGGGCACCCGGCGAATCGGCATCTGGAAGTTTGATGAATTGAAGTTGATCGACGGGAACGACCGCATTGACCCAGAATGCATCCGTGCCAGCGAGGGTCGCTGCCTCGAATCCCGGATTGACCCGTTGTCCGATTTCGACCGACTCATTGAGCACCACCGAGTTAAACGGAGCGAGCACACGGTGGCGATGCAACATAGCTTGCGATCGTTCGAGGGCGACCCGCAGACGTTGCAGCTCGGCTCTTTGGATTCTTTCCTCGGCTTGAATCGATGCAAGGTCAGAGTTGGCAATGACTTTCTCGACGGAAAGGCGCTCGGCTTCAACGGTTTTGCGCCGAGCTTCTTCGAGACTCGCCTCGGCCCGGGTGACGGCGGCCTGTGATTCCTTGATGTTGAGTTCGACCAGTGTGGGGTCGATGGAAAACAGTTCCTCTCCCTCTTGGAGGGACCCACCGGGAATCAAGGCCGGATGATGGCCGATGACAAGGCCGGTCACCTCTGGGGCGATGGTGACGCGGCGGACGGGCGTCACAATGCCGTGGGCGCGAAGCGTGATTCTTTGGTCGGATGCTTCGACGGTCACCGTTCTCACCGACTTCGGGCGGCGGGATTTGTCCTCAGGCTGGGTCTGAGGGCCCGTCACCACCAGCAGGTAAGCTCCCAGGACGGAGACGGCGGCGACGGCCATCGCCGGGCCGGCTCGAAGGAGGGATGTCTTCGCATGATTCACCATATTAAAACCGCCGAGGAAAAGGAACTGGTGTTGGAAGCGATTTCAGCAATGTCGGCTTGATTGCAGGTTGAAAGGAAGCTCGCGCTGAGCCTCGATTTCTAGGGTGAGGTCAGTCTATCGATCTTTTGGAAGACGACAATAGTTTGTGTGATGAAAAAACCGCCATTCGGGGTTGAGTGAAGGGTTCTGACCTGGGATGGAATGGTGACCCCTTCATTGGACGTTTGGGGGCGCCGTCGACGAGGATCTTGAGGAAGTTGGTGAGGAAAGAATCGGTGCTTCAAGCCCATTCTCTCGAGTCAATCCGCGATCTTGGGCGAATGAGAATTCGGTTGCCTGTTTTCGCCTTTGGCTTAGGATTCGGGTCCTTTTTAGGAATTGATCGAGAGTTTTACATGAAGAGTTACGAGATTGCAGTGATCGGTGGCGACGGAACGGGACCGGAGGTCACGAAAGAGGCCATCAAGGTGTTGGATGCCGCTTCCCAGAAATTTGGGTTCAAACTGAATTACACCGAGTTCGATTTCGGTGGCGAGCGATACTTGAGGACCAATGAAGCGCTTCCCGACTCGGCCGCCGATGATTTAAGACAGTTTCCAGCTGTTCTTTTGGGTGCGATTGGTCACCCCGATGTGAAGCCGGGGATTCTGGAGAAAGGAATCCTGCTCCGCCTGCGCTTCGAGCTCGAGCAATACATCAACCTTCGTCCGGTGAAACTCTACGACGAGCGATTCTGTCCATTGAAGGATAAGAAACCGGAGCACGTCGACTTTGTCGTGGTTCGTGAGAATAATGAGGGGCTTTACACCGGGTCCGGGGGCTTCGTCTTCAAGGGGACGCCTCATGAGGTGGCCATTCAGGAGAGCGTCAATACGCGTCGAGGGGTGGAACGTTGCCTCCGCTTTGCGTTCGAGTATGCCAAGAAGCGTAACAAGGACAACAAACTGACCTTGTGCGGAAAGACGAATGTTTTGACCTATGCCTTCGACCTTTGGGAGCGTGCTTTTCACGAAATCGGCGAGAAGGATTTTCCTGGAATTCAGCGAGACTACGCCCATGTCGACGCCACGACCATGTGGTTCGTGAAGAATCCGGAGTGGTTTGACGTGATCGTGACGGACAACATGTTTGGTGACATCATCACCGACCTGGGGGCTATGGTTCAGGGTGGAATGGGCATCGCTGCCGGTGGGAATCTCAATCCCGAGGGGACGAGTATGTTCGAACCGATCGGTGGGAGTGCGCCGAAATACACGGGACAGAACGTGATCAATCCGTTGGCGGCGATCTGTGCCGGCCAGATGATGCTTGATTTCCTGGGCGAGAGTGAAGCGGCGCAGGCCATCGAACAGTCCGTGATCGGGGTGACGCGGGACAAGATCAAGGAACTCGGTGCGGGAAAGATGGGGTATTCAACCACTGAGGTGGGAGACCTCGTTGCCGGAAGCCTTTAGGAGGCGCCTCGGTGAGACGGAGCGTGGCCGTTCAATCCTCGCCTGTAGAAAAGCCGAATCCAGGAGACGAACGGAATGCTCGGAGGCATCCGTGCGGCGGGTGTTCGTCCCGGGTTCACGGCGGTTTTGGAAAGCAGGGGGACCGCTGTCCGGTCCGATCGTGCTTCTGGAAATGGATGGGCACCCGGCAGCGCCACCGTTCCTGATGAATTCCCCGGCCGAACTCCCCGGCCGAATTCCCTGGCCAATCGGCCCCGGGGAAGGCCTAGACGAAGGTCTGCTTCTGCGAACCAAGCTGATCGACGCTGAGCTCGACCTTATCACCCGGTTTGAGAAAAACAGGTGGTTTCATGCCCAGACCGACTCCCGGAGGAGTGCCCGTCGAAATGAGGTCTCCCGCTTCGAGAAGCATGAACTGAGAGAGGTAATGAACCAGGTGGAAGGGGTCGAAAATCATGGTTTTGGTGTTTCCGGATTGCCGGCGTTCCCCGTTCACAGAGAGCGACATTTCTAGGTTCATGACGTCCTCGATCTCATCGGCGGTTGCCAGGTAAGGCCCGACAGGGCTGAATCCTGGACAGGATTTTCCTTTCACCCACTGCCCTCCGCGTTCCAGTTGGAATTCCCGCTCGGAGACGTCATGAACCACGCAATAGCCGGCAATGTAATCCTTGGCGGCCTCTCGGTTGGGAAGATAGAGGGCGTCTTTGCTAAGCACCAGACCGAGCTCGACCTCCCAGTCCGTCTTGGCGCTATTCTGGGGAATGGAGACGTCGTCGTAGGGGCCCGAAAGCGTATTGCTGGCCTTCATGAAAAGGACGGGTTCGGAGGGGGGTTCCATGCCGGACTCTTTGGCGTGATCGGAATAGTTCAAACCGATACACATGATCATCCCGGGGCGGGCGATGCTGGGCGCCCATCGGGCCGAATCGGAAACTTCAGGGAAGGTGCTCCCCTCGGAGTCGATCAAGGTTCGGAGTTTTTCGAGCCCACCTTCTTGAAAGAAGTCGTGATCCCAATCAGAAAAATGGCCGGAACAATCTCGCCTTACTCCGTTGATCAATACGCCGGGTTTCTCCTGGCCGCGCTCACCAAATCGAATCAGTTTCATTCGTTTTTTTCAGGTCGCCCTTTGCGTGTGGTCGAGACCGACGGGCGACGGATGGGATCTCGGCGGGGAGTTTGACTGGAAGGCTGGGGCGATTCAAGGATTCTTCAGAACAGGAGGGGCGATAAGGGGAGGGTTTCAAGGATTTCCAGTGGTCAACCGAGCAGAACCGCGTCAGGCTTTTGGCCATTTTACCGTTGAGTCTTGCTTGAATCGCGGCACTCTTTCCCGATGAGCAGGCGGATCGTTGTTTTGGATGGCTATACGTTGAATCCGGGGGATTTGACCTGGGAACCGCTTCAAGCTTTGGGTGATTGCAGTGTGTTTGAACGAACGCCGCCCCATCAAGTGATTGCCCGAGCGGCGGGCGCGGAGATTGTTTTGACCAACAAGACGCCGCTGGATCGGTCGATGTTTGATGCGTTGCCCGATCTGCGTTACGTCGGCGTGCTGGCCACGGGATTTAATATCGTGGATACGCAAGCCGCCAAAGAGCGCCGGATTCCGGTGGCCAATGTGCCTGC
>DEAY01000320.1:7940-8541 GCA_002348345.1 Verrucomicrobia bacterium UBA2970 | reverse complement strand
CTCGACGGTCTTTTCCCGTTCGACCCATTTTCATGGAGGAACCTCAGTAGCCGCTTCCCCGATAGGATCTGATATAAGATGAGCGCTGGCAACCTGACGGAATCGTTATCACAGCCTCGACTTTCTTCGAGCCGTCGCCATGTATCTTGGCGTTATTCTGCACGTGACCGTCTTGTTTGGTTCACCGGATCGGATCTTGTGGGAGATGTATTCCGAGTATTACCGGGATCCGATCAATTATCAGATTACCTGGGGAATTCATCTGTTCAGGATGTAGTTTTTCGATATCATCGCATGCTTTTTTGCCGAGATGGTTTATCTCAAGAAAGGCGGTTGGTATTTTTCGAGGAATCGACTCGAGTGAATCCTCGTGCCGTTTATCGCTGGTGTCTTGATCATTGGCCCGCTGATTTCCGGGTTGTTTTCGATCCATAACGGTGAGTTGGCGGATCAACCTTTCTGGGAGCGGTCGTTACATTTTTTCATGTGGGAACTCTTCTCGGGGACGGATTATGTTCCGGGCATCGACTTTGCGCACTTTTGGTTCATGTGGTTCTTGATGATTTTGTATGTGGTCCACGTGTTGGGAAGGGCGGTTTTT
>DEAY01000320.1:0-7560 GCA_002348345.1 Verrucomicrobia bacterium UBA2970 | reverse complement strand
GATTTTTGTCTCCGGAAGAACGATGGCATTTTCCTTTTGGCTGGCGTCACCCTGATCTTTCACACCACTTTGCGCAGTAGTATTTTTCTGCCGGGGGAGGCGCATCTGGACGCCGCGTTGAATGATCTGGGTTACTACATGTGGTTCTATTTCTTTGGAGTGGGATTATACCATTGCATGGATTTCGTCGGCAAACTGACCCGGAATTTGAAGGGGCACCTGATCCTGGTGCTTGCTGACTTTTGGGTGCACGCTGCCACGGACACGATCAAGATGCATCGGCCTCCCGTCGTCGATATCAACAGTTGGAGACCGCAAAGTTTTCAGGTGTTTTGGGAGGGTGTCTTTTACGGTGGCCCGGATCGTTATTTGATCAATGACATCCGTTGCCCGTTGTGTTGGGCGCTGTGCTTTTCGATGTTTGCGATTGGGCAAAGGTTCTTCAGCAAGAGAGATGAACTCATCCGTTATTTTGCCGACGCTTCCTACTGGGTGTATTGGGTCCATTTACCGGTGATGTTCTCCTTCTCCGTGGTGTTGCAGTCCGTTGGGATCAATACCCTCTTTAAAGCGTGTTTGGCGATCTTGATTTCGACGGCCCTGGTCCTGTATGTCTTGTTCGTGGGGAACACGATTCTGGGAGATTTCTTTTGCGGTTGGCGAAAACCCATGAAGGATGAACCCTCCCTCCGATTGATCCGTGGAAACTGGAAGGCGTTGGCGATGAGGGCGGTGGGCTGGGGGGGCGTGATTTTCACTGTGGGAGAGCTGATTCATGTCAGCCTGTTCAGGAAAAACGCTGGGCTTCAAATGCTCTCTTCGCGGCAGTCCAGCGACCGGGGAATGTCCGCAAGTACGATGCCGTGGAACGGCTGATTGAGAAGGGAATCGATGTCAATCACCGGGATCGGTTTGGGCGGACGCCGTTCTACATGGCCTGCCGCAGCGGGGAAGGGGCGGATATCGAAAAATTGCTGGCGGCCGGTGCTGATCCCGATGTGCAAGACAGCAATATGGGCACGCTCCGATCCACGTGGTAGCGATCAAACTGGGCCGAAAGTGCTTGGATAGTTGGACGAAGGCGCGGGACGGGAAGCAGGCGATCGAGAACTACCGGGCCATCTTCCAGCTTTTGGCAAAGACGGGGGCCAGAATGGATTTGAAAGACCACCACGACCGGGATGTTGAAGCGTTGTTGAAACGCTTCACCCCGTTCCAATTGGAGGATTTGATATCGCCGGAATGATCGCGCTTGCGTCAAACCCCTTCCACCGCCTTGAACCACAGATCCACGATTCATCCCGTGGGAAGGTGGTTCCCGGTTTGCGAAATGAGGTTTGCTCCGGGGGGTGAACCCGCGATGGCATCAAGGGATTGATTGCTTCCTGGTTCGGCTCTAGGCTTTCCCTCAAAGGAAAGGTGGCTGTGGATTGGGTACATTTGCATTTGGCGTTGAATCATTTGCCCGTTGTGGGAGTGCTGTTCGTGTTCGGGTTGCTGGTCCTCGGAATCTGCCGGGGGAGCGAGGAGCTCAAGCGGCTCTCATTGCAGTTGTCGGTCGCCCTGTTCCTTGTGTCCATGGGGGTCAAATTCTCGGGGGAACAGTCTGCGGGTGTCCTCTTCTCCGAACCCAGCGCGGTGGTGAAACCCTTGATGACAGCCCATGAAGATAGTGCGGACCAGGCGGTGACCGGGGCCTTTCTCCTAGGCGTTGTCGCTGCCCTGGGGCTCTACCGCTCTCGGAAGACGAAAATCGTGCCGGCCTGGGCCAGCATCGGGTGCGTGATTCTAGGGTTGGTGACCGTGATTCTACTGGGACGGTCCGCCAATCTCGGGGGGCAGATAGCCCACCCGGAGATTCGCGCCCTCCCCGCAGAACCCGATGAAGAATGACCCGGGCCTCCGGGAAGACCGGGGAAGGAAGAAGGATGAGGTTCCGCGTATGACAGACTTGAAGGCCGAGAAACAGAGAATGCCGGGTGGAATCCCGTTCATCGTCGGGAATGAGGCGGCGGAGCGGTTCAGCTACTACGGGATGCGGGCGATCCTCGTGATCTTCATGACCCAGCACCTCCGAAACGCCGCGGGTGAGTTGGATTTGATGAGCGATACCGAGGCGAGGGGCTGGTATCATGCCTTTAGCTCGGCGGTCTACTTCTTCCCCATGCTGGGTGCCGTTCTCTCGGACGGGTTTCTGGGAAAGTATCGGACGGTGATCTTTCTCTCGATCGCTTATTGCCTGGGGCATTTCGCATTGGCCCTCGATGATACCCGCTTGGGTTTGCAGGTTGGCCTTGGTTTGATCGCCCTCGGGTCCGGTGGCATCAAACCCTGTGTGGCGGCCAATCTAGGCGACCAGTTCAGCGAGAGGAATTCTTCGCTCATGAGCAAGGCCTTTGGGTGGTTTTATTTCTCGGTCAATTTCGGGGCGTTTGTGTCGACGATTGTGACGCCCTTGCTCTTGCAGCGCTATGGTCCCGATGTGGCCTTTGGTCTTCCGGGGATCTTGATGCTTCTGGCGACAATCGTCTTTTGGCTGGGGCGGCACCGATATGTCCGGGTTCCGCCGGGGGGACCGGCGTTTCTCAGGGAGGCCGTCGGTCGCGAGGGACTGCGGGCCATGGGCAAGTTGGTGATGCTTTATGGTTTCTTTGCCGTCTTCTGGTCGATTTATGATCAAAATGGTTCGACGTGGGTGTTGCAGGCGACTCACATGGATCGACAGTTCCTGGGAAGGGAATGGCTTCCCTCCCAGATCCAGGTTCTCAACCCCATCCTGGTGATGATTTACATCCCGCTCTTTAGCTACGTCCTCTATCCCGCCATTCACCGGGTGTTTCCGCTGACGCCCATCCGGAAGATTGGGATGGGCTTCTTCTGCACGGTGCCTTGTGTGTTGGTGATCGCCTGGGTCGAGCATCAGATCCAGTTGGGTGAAACGCCCAATATCGGGTGGCATGTCATCGCGTTCATGATTCTGATCGCCGCTGAGGTGATGGTCTATCAAACGGGGTTGGAATTGTCCTACACCCAGGCGCCGAATCGAATGAAATCCCTCATCATGGCCTTCTACAATCTCTCGATCTCTCTGGGAAATGCCTTCACCTCGGGGCTTAACTTTTTCATCCAGAATGACGATGGTTCCACGCGGTTGGGGGCCGTTGAATATCATCTCTTTTTCGCCGGCATGATGCTGGTCACGGCGATCGTTTTTGTGTTCGTGTCCCGCTTTTTTGTCACCAAGACCTACCTCCAGGAGACGCCATCGCCGTAGAAGATCGATATCTGATCGAGGGACCGCTGGATTGGGTGTTGGAATTCTGGGGGCGTCTGTGTTAGGGTGATAAGCTGTTGTATGAAAGTTGTCTTCAGAAGGATCGCGAATGCTTGGCGTAGGATGTTTGCCAATCCGCATGCGGATCTGAATCGGTCGCGTTTGGTGGGGATGTATTTGACGCGAACGAATTCCAAGAGCGCTCTGTCCACCGAGTTTCAGCAGACTCGGCAGCGGCGTAACGGCAAATTCTCCATCAACCGGGAACGAGTCTGACGGTCCCGGGCGGAGTGGTTTCCCCAGGACCCGAGCGACCCGCTGGTCGATGTGGTTCTCGGCCACGGGAACGTTTCTCACCCCCTCCGCTGCTTTGATGGGGTGCCTCTGTTGCGTGAGTCGGCTCCGAGTTGGGTTGGGAGTCGGATCGCCATGGCACCCCCCCGACGAGAAACGTAGGGATCCCACTCAGCTTCAGGGCCTCCAAGAGCCTCGACAGGGCGTGTGACCCATGGCAGGGTTCGGTCGGTGTCCGACTCTAAGCTGGAACAACTCGAATCGCTGATTCGGTCCTATCAATCGTGCTTAGTGGCTTACTCCGGTGGGGTGGATTCCGCCTTCCTTGCCGTTCTGACTCATCGGGTGCTGGGGGATAAGGCCTTGGCCGCGATCGCGGACTCACCGAGTCTGCCGCGAAGCGAGTTGGCCGAGGCACGGGCCTTGGCCCGGGCGTTTGGGTTCCGGCTTCGCGCCATCCAAACGCAGGAACTGACTCAGTCGGATTATACCTCCAACCCGGTCAACCGGTGTTATTTTTGCAGGGCCGAGCTCTTTCGGCACTTGACCCCGATTGCCCTCGAGGAACGGATTGACGTCGTGGTATACGGCGAGAATGCGAGCGATTTGGGGGATCTGAGGCCGGGCCGCGTGGCGGCCCACGAATTCCAGGTGCGAGCGCCTCTGGCTGAGGTGGGGCTGGAGAAGTCGGAGATCCGAGCCTTGAGTCGGGCGATGGGTTTGCCGACCGCCGATAAAGCCGCCCAGCCTTGTTTGAGCTCCCGCATTCCCTATGGCGAAGTGGTCAATCCCGAGAAGCTCGCCTTAATCGAACAGGGTGAAGGGGTGCTTCATGAGCGGGGATTTGATGAGGTTCGCGTCCGGTTACACGAACGGGCAGAAGGTTATGGGGCGCGAATCGAGATTCCGGAAAAGGAATTGTCACGATTCATCCAGGAGGGCCATCAATCCGGTGTGGAACAAGCTCTTGAGGCGATTGGTTTTCAAGAGGTCCTGGTGGACCCCCGGGGTTACCGCCGGGGGAGTTTGAATGAAGCCCAGCTTCCCGCTCCGTCTCTCTCCGAATCCCCATCTTCGATCCCCGAGAGGGAAAGGCCTAGCGAGTCGGGGGATCCGATCTGAGATTCGGAATCGAAACTTTATGGACCTTGGGTTGTTGATAAGGTGGTGTTGAACGATGGCACAGTTTTCATATAAGGCCCGACGGCGATCGGGCGAAGTCGTGCAGGGGGTCCTGGATGTCCACGATCGGGGTGCGGCGCTGATTCAGATAGAGCGCTTGGGTCTCTTGCCGGTCAGCTTGGATCTGGTCAAAGGGGCAAAGGCGGCGAAGGGAGCGTCGGTCACGTCAGGGGACCGGTCCGTTTCGCTTCCGCCTTTTCTCCGCGAATTCATCGGGCGGAAGCGCCGGCCCAAGATGCAGGAACTGGCCACCTATACACTCCAGTTGGCCAATCTGTTGCGCTCGGGAATGCCCTTGACGGTGGCGCTCAACAGCATGGGCCACCTGGAGTCGAAAGGGATTTCTCCAGAGGTCAGTCGGCAATTGCGACAGGATGTGATGGAGGGGAAGGGGCTCTCCGATGCCATGGCCAGGCAGCCTCATATTTTCAGCGAGCTCTATATCAATATGGTGCGGGCGGGTGAGCAGAGCGGTGCGTTGGAGGAAGTGCTTCGCCGGTTGTCGACTCATTTCGAGCGGTTTGCCGAAGTGCAGCAAAAATTTGTTTCGGCCTTGATCTATCCCGCCATTGTCGGCTGTGTTGGGTTCTCGATCATCGTGCTGTTTATGACGGTCATCCTTCCCAAATTCACGACGATCTTTACCGACATGAATGTTCCCTTGCCGCAATCAACCCAGTTGCTGATTTCGGTCAGTAGTTTTTGTGCCACGTATTGGTGGATTCTCCCGCTGGTCGTCGTGTTGCTGGTCGTCTTCTACCGGCGCTTCGCCGCTTCGGAGGCGGGACGACGAAACCTCGACCGGTGGAAGATCTCGATTCCCGTGCTCGGCAAGGTCATGAGGTTGAATCTCTTTGGGCAATTCGCCCGGACCTTGTCGACGCTCCTGCACAATGGCGTGCCGGTTCTCACGGCGCTCAAGATCACTGAAAAGATCATTCCCAACGTGATTTTGAAGGATGCGATCGAGCTGACCCGGGAAGGCGTGACCGATGGAAAAACCATCGCCCAGCCTTTGGCCCGAAGCCAAGTCTTTCCTCAATTGATGATCGATTTGATCAAGATCGGTGAGGAAACGGGGGATGTGCCGGGATCACTTCAGAGTGTGGCGGAGACCTACGAGAACGAATTGACCATTGCCCTGCGGGTCATGACCAATCTGATTGAACCGGCAATGATCATTGTCATGGCCATTGGTGTCGGCGGGTTGCTCTTTAGCATCCTCTCGGCAATGTTTCAGATCACCTCGTCGATTGGTCGGGGATGAAAACTCGCGAAAGCAAGTCAGGCGCTTTCACCTTAATCGAATTGATGGTGGTGGTCGCGATTTTGATCCTCATGTTGGGATGGGGGGTGCCGAATATGCTGCGAACCGTCGAAAAGGTCGGCATCAACAAGGCGGTTGCGGATTTGATGGAGGGATGCAAGCAGGCCCGGGCCTATGCCATCCTCTCGGGTAATCCCTCGGCCCTTGTGATTCGGGCCGAGGATGGTCAAATGACCGTCCGAAAGGCCGCCGGACCTCGCCTCATGAGGGCCTCGGGAGGCGAATTCGGGAGCGAATCGAATGCGTCGACCCGAAAGAAGAAGGCCGAAAACCAACTGGATTCGTTCCGGGCGGCACTGGCCGATGAGGTTCGGATTGAATTGCTGTTCGTTAATTTTATCGATCAGGAACTGTTTTCTGAGGCGATCATTCGCTTTTACCCCAACGGAACCAGCGATGAATTCACCATCGTGATGGAGGTCGCGGATGAGTGGCGAAAGGTCTCTCTCGATCCGATCACGGCCATCGCCAATGTGGTGGATGTCAAGGAACTCAAATGAAGACAGGATGGAGTCACTCCGGGACGGTTTCGAGGCGGGCCTTCAGTTTGCTGGAGGTAATGATTGCCATTGGAATCTTCTTCTCCGCGGTCTTCGTGATTCTCCAGGTGACGTCACAGCAGTTACGCATCGCCCGATCCATCCAAACCCTCGACGTCGATACGAGTAGCCTGCCCTCTCTGATCGTGATGACAAACCTGCTGGAGGAGGGGCCCCTGCCGCTGGAGATCAAGGCGGTCTTCGAGGAGAGCCATCCGGGATACACCTGTGATGGGATGATTTACGAGTTTGCGACCAACGGCCTTTATAAGGTTGACTACGCCATTTTCTGGGAGCGGGGCGGGCGTATCCAGGAGGCTAGAAACAGCATGCTGATGTGGCGTCCGAATGCGAATGCCCGAGGACGCCGGTTGCGCTGATGAGACCAGTTCAGCAACGAATCAAGCGAGAACGGAGGGCGTTCACCCTGCTGGAGGTCATGTTGGCAATTGGGATCCTGTCCGGCTTGATTGTGGCGATTTACCTGACTTGGAGTGCGATTCTTCGGAGTTCCCAAGTGGGGTTGGATGCCGCAATCGAGGCACACCGGTTGAGGGTGACCACCCGTGCGATTGAGGAATCCATCAAGTCGGCCGTCATCTTTGAGCTCAACATGCCTTACTACTCGTTTCTAACGGATACTGAGTCAGGCGATTTTGCAGGGTTTAGCCTGGTCAGTCGTTTGTCGGATTCCTTCCCTGGATCGGGGCTGTTCTATGACCAGCCGCTTCGGCGAGTCACCTTTACCGTTGAGCGATCCAACCGGGTGGATCATTTGATCATGAGGCAGCACCCGGTCTTGGCGCCCGTCGAGGAGGGGGAGGAACCCTACGGGCTGATCCTGGCGGAACGGGTGGGCGTGTTTGCGTTGGAGTTCTGGGACGTGCAGCTCAATGATTGGGCGCCCGAGTGGATCTACACGAACCAATTTCCCGCCATGATCC
>DEAY01000471.1 GCA_002348345.1 Verrucomicrobia bacterium UBA2970 | reverse complement strand
GAATCTCGATGTCATGCATGTTGCTGTAGTTCTTGCCCACAAAGGACCGAATCACCTCGCCGTCGGGAGAAAAAACAACCAGTCCCTTGTTGGCACTGACGTAGACGTTGCCTGGCTTATCCACGACCACCCCGCCGTGGGTTGATCCCAGAACCGAACGACCGTCGGGCCCCAATCCCCAGCCCGGAACCGTGTCGAAACTCATGAGTCCCGCCCCCATTCGAACCGGTTTGACAGATCCCGCTTCAGCAGACAACAAAAGCATCCCGGCCAACAGGACGCCAGCCATGCCGATGAAAAGACGATGGTGATTCTTCATGATCAATCCTTACTATTGGGCCAGCGACAAAGAATTGTCAGCGAAAAAAGTCCGCGCATCCTCCTTCGACCGATCCTCCAGAAGAATCCCTATAGAATCCTAGCTCAGGCCCATCCGTCGCCAGGGCATTGCCACTCTGAATGAGGGGTGCTTGTCCTCTGCCGGAACCCGAGCCGTCCCGTTACTTATTTCTTAGCGGGGCCCGACTGGAAAAAAGCTTGCCGATTACGATACAGCGCCAACCGTTGCTCCAGCAACGCCGCCAAACCCGCTTGCGGCTTCGTCCGGACCAGGCTCAGGGCCCGTTCCGCCGTCGAGACCGCCTCCTCATAGCGCCCGGTCGCCGCCAAAGCTGCGGCAAGGGTGTCGAGTGTCTGAGGCTCTTGATTTCCGGTGGCCTCGCAAACTTGTCGCGCCAACTCCAGCGCGGCCGCAGGATCCCTTACCGCTGCCTCGCTCGCGGTTGCCAAAATCCAGGCCAGCGAGTTCTTGACCCCGACATGGTCGGGCTGTCGAGACAACACCTTCCGAAAGCCGCCCACCGCCTCCTGGTCACGACCGAGCGATTGCAAGGCAGTCGCGAGATTAATTCGTGATGCCAACGAATCGGGTAGAAACACCAACGCACTTTCGAGACAATCAATCGCCGAATCCAATTCGCTCTTTCGAGCAAAAAGCTCTCCGGTGCGTTCATACAGACTGCCGATCCGTTGATCTCGTTCCTGGACCTGGTGGGCAGCCAAGGTTTCGCCCCGGTCGTTCACGGCACGTCGAGCCAGACGGGGTCCCAGGTGTCGCTGAAGGTAACTGAACGCGGCCTTCGCCTGGCCGATTTCGAGCAACTTCTCGGGGAGGGCAAACCGTTCCGTTCCGAATGGTGACACATACCACCGCCCGGGAAAGGCGACCGCCCAATCCCTCCACTCCCGATTCGGGTCCCGAGACCCTGCCACATCATGAAAAATCTGATCGAGGGACACCCGCCCCTTGTAGACCAGGCTCACCCGGCCATCGCCGTCGAGCAAGAACGTCGCGGGAACGGGAATTGCCTTCTGCCGTCCAACAATGCTTCGTTGCACCGCATCTAGGATTTCAACCAGATCACCCGTCGCCAATCCGCCCCGCGCCGATAGGCGATGACGCTGGTTGAATCGCCGGACTCGCTCAAGCCGTTGCGGCAAGGCCTCTTCGAGGGTATCGACATTCAACGGGACCCAATCCACGCCCGCTTCTCGGAGTTGAGCTTCCCCGGCCTGCAACGCCTTGAGTTCATGCAGACAAGGGCCACACCAGGTCGCCCACAAGGTGAGCAGCATTGAGGACGGCTCACCCTTGATGAGCTGTTCTCGACCGGACAGATCGAAATACTTCAACCGGGGAAGCGGCAGCGGCGCATGAGGAACGATTCGGGCGGAATCGGTGGGCAAGGAGGGAAAGGGAGGCATTGTCTCGGGGAGGGCGGGACCCCGGATTGACACGACCCGAGCCATTCCCGAACCTTCTTGCAGTTCGTAACGCTGGTTCGGCCTCAACCCGGAAAACTTCTCCTCGCTCCCGTTCGGCCACCGAACCCGCACCTTGATAGCCCCTTCAGGCTCCACCACAGGAAGCGTCAACCACTTGCTTGATTGGGCGAGATACCCCTCCCCAGCCCGCAAGCTTCGCCAGACACCACTCGAGCTCCCATCGGGGCGAACGATGGTCACACGGGCTCCGATCGCATCCCGGTTGGATCGAGTCCCCTCCAGACGAAGCCCCACCGATCGCGGGCTCTTGACGAGGTCATTCCGAAGGTAGCGGATCCGCGGCCCCGTCCGGTTGCTTAGCCATAAATCGAGGTCTCCATCACGATCCCAGTCCACGAGAGCCAGCCCCCGAGAATCGCTGTCATGATCCAGTCCCACGAGACCGGCCACCGCCGCGAAATGACCATCACCCAGATTGAGGAAACAACCATTCCGCTCTCGGCCGCTCCACGATCGACCGGCATCCAACAACTCGCCAATGGCGTCCCAGGCCTCCAAATACCGCTGGCCTAGGGCAACGGATTCCGAATCGCTGGGAACCGAGGAGGGAGACTGCGACGTGACCCGTCGCCAAAAAAAACTTCACAAATCTCCCGTGTCGTCAGGACTCGTCACCAGCCCATTCGCGATCACGAGATCCTCCCAACCATCGTTATTGAGGTCCGCGAACAGCGACCCCCATGCCCATCGCCCCATGGTGACTCCCGCCTCGAGACTCACATCCTTGAACGTGCCGTCCCCTTCGTTCAGAAAGAGGGTATTCCCGCGGGCATGACGCTGATACAAACCTCGAGCTTCGCCTGCTTCATGACTTCGATAACGGCGCTGATAAGCGATGCGATTCCCCGCCGAAGAAAACATGTTTCCAATGTAGAGATCAGGCCATCCATCGCGATTGTAGTCCCCCCAACTGACGGACATGCCCGCCGAAATATCCTCCACGCCGGCCATCGCGGCCACATCGACGAATTGCCCATGATCATTCCGATAAAGATTGTTTCGTCCGAAATCGTTGGCGACGTAGAGATCGAGATCCCCATCGTTGTCGTAATCCTCCCAAGCCGCCGCATAACTAAATCGCCGATTGTTTTCGTCCAAGCCCACCGAAACCGTCACATCCGAAAAATGCCAACCACCTTGATTCTCCAAGAGGGAGTTTCTCACCCCATTGTTGGCATCGTGATAAGGCATCGGTCGCCCGATCCCAGAGCCATCCCCCATCTGAGAAAAATAGCCACAAACATAGAGGTCCAGCCGACCGTCCAAGTTGTAATCAACGGCCGTCAGGGAGCGAGCGACCGCATCGGAGCGGATGACCGATTGCCGTTTAAAAACCCCCGTTCCTCCGTTCTCCAAAACGACCAGGTTCCGCCCCGAACCGAAGACCAAATCCTGATCCGAATCGTTGTCAAGATCGATCAAGAGCGCCGCCGCCGCTGGTTCGAGATAGTCCACGCCCGCCTGGCGGGAATGATCCCTCAGGGACCCGTCTGGTTCTTGCACATACAATCGATTGGGAAGCCCCCCGGCGTCACAAACAAAGAGATCCTCCCGTCCATCCCCATTGACATCCCCTAGCGCCAGACCATGAGGCCCCGTCACTTCCTGAGTAAATCGCCAATCCAGTCGATCGCGCCAGTAATCCAGCCCGACTGCCAACTGTTCTCGAAAGGAAGCATTCTGCCCCAGAACGCCCCAGGTTTGATCCGAAAATGCGGCGTTCTGCCCCGCCGGGACTCGACTTTCTTCAAATGAGCTGACTCGAATCTCGTTCAGCAAAGGCAGACCTCCCTCAGAGGGCGTGGCAAGCCAATCCATCTCCCAGGTCGCATTCTGTTGGATGCGGCCTTGCGGTCCATTCCCATCGACTTCAAGCAGAAGCCTCGTCGTGGCCGTCCCCCCGTTGATCGTCACCCCGACCACCTTCCAGTGACTTTTAACGGAACGATGGTCTGCTTCCTCCTCAGTGCCTTGATCCCAACCAGGACCCAATAATTCGAGCAAGGACCGACTCAAGCCTTCCGCCCCGTCCCTCCAATCCGATGGGGACAAGTCATCACCATCCGCTCGCAAAACCTGAATCCCCTCCTCCTCAAAGCGAACTTCCAACTCACTGGGCCGCAAGGGCGTGCACCGAAACCCGTCGCCAAGACCCGATGCCAAGTCGTCGAGGGACGGGACTGTTTCGCCCTCAATAAATGCCTTCAACGCCGCCAACCGCTTTCCCGCCGCCTCACTAATGAGCTCGGTAATCCAGCCCTCTTGACGGGGATCAAGGTGTGCCACATCCCGCGCCACATCGGCGAGGTATCGGCCGTTGCTGGTTTCACGAATGCTAAGCAGACTAGAACGAGGCCCGCGGTCAATGGTCCCGTCAACCGAAGAAACCTCTCCCCGCCCCTCGGAAGTGGCCTCCGGTTTACCCGACTCTTCGAGCGGCGCGGCTACCGCCCGCGGCGAAAGGTCCTCTTCGGGATCTTCGGCAGAGGAAGAACCATCCTTCTGCCCGCAGCCCATCAGGCCCACCACCACAAGGAGCAAGGCTCCCCCGTTCATGAATGAGCCTGACTGAAGCGGAGACCACATGGGAGCTCAAAGTTCATACCCACAACCTTCGCCTGTCAACGAAAACGACCCCGACGCCGCTCCTACCATGACTGGATCGTGCCGCACCGGGCATCCCCCGCAAACCATCACCTTGATGCAATGGGATGGCTCCCAACGCTCACCCGGAAAAACATCTGGGGATCCGATTCGAACCGGGGAGGAAACTCGACAACATAACGGCTTTCACGCCTCGCTATTTCCACCGGAAGCAGGCGAACGCCGTTGATGGGCTGCCACTGGAGCAGATTCGGCGAGCCCTCGATCACGATCTGAGCCGCGGCCACCTTTCCTCCCACGAATAAATCCGCGACCAGTCCAAGCCGCTGGCCTCGGAATCTCAAATTCGTGAACCGAACCGTTTGGATAAAATGCGCAACCAATTCCTGATCACTCAGCGGCGAAACAAAAATCTTCGGGGAGATGCTCATTTTCGATCCCGACCAGTGATGGAAACGATATCCGGGTTTCGCCACCGCCTCAATCGAAAGCGGAATCCCCGCGAAGTAGCGACCGGGCAAGGCCTCCCATGAGTGGGGTCTCTGCCCCTGGGTGAGTCCAGCCATGCGGAGCTCACCCCCGTCAGGCGGTTGGACATGAAAGGAGAGCTGATGGCTCCCCCTCAGGGCAAAGGCTTCTACCAAGTGCCGCCGCACGTGCGCCTCACGTTCCTTGGCATAGACGCGGATGCGTTCAATCTCATCGCGCCAGGCCGCCTCAGAAATCGGTCGCCGCCATCGTTTGCTATGGCCGCCCATCTCCGACTCGATCGCCGCGACCGACTCCGACACGATGGCGTTGACCCGATCCGCTCGGAACGGTCCGTTCATCAGCATCGACATGCGACTCAAAAAATGAAATCGAAAGGGAGCGGAACGAGTCAAGTAGCGGAATAAGGCGGTGGAACGGCGGTCGACCGCGCCGTCCCCCCGACCGGGTTCCAAGAGTCGAGCCACGGCGTCTTCTTCAACCTTCCGGCTCAATCCGAGACCATCCTCGGTCCCCTGGGTCAACCAACGCCACCGCCCATCCTCAACGCCGAGAGGCGTCTGCGGAAGCGGATCCGTCTGAACTCGCCACATCGTGTGGTTGTTCGCAGGCCAGTCTTGGTTCCCAAAATAGATCTGAGTGGCATAGTGATCAATGAAACTCCCGACGTCGATCCGGTTGAGCAACTCCAGGAACTCGGCATCCCGCCCGGTTTCGGCCAAGTGGATGAGCTCGTAATAAGCAGCCCCGGAACCCGACCGAGCCTTGCCATCGACCTCGATCAGGTCAATGGCTGCCCCCTCCAACCCAAACCGTGATTGCACATTGCTTTGGGTGGCTACCATCTGGAGAAAATGAACCCCCCAATACTCCCCATTGAAGTAGACGACAACCGGTTGCTGCTGATTGACGCCTGCCGAGTCAGGCGCACACCGTTGAATGACCCAATCTCGGATCAAGCTCGGTCGCCACACCGAATCTTGTCCGGCGTTGCGAAGCTGTATTGAGCGAAAGGAAGGACCCCCTCCTTCATCCCAGTCCAAAGGTCCCAATGAATCTCGAGCCACCAGTCGCAGTGACTTCATGGGTTGCGCCCGCGATCCCCCCCCCTGAATTCGCATCCCGATCGAAGCGCCCCCCTGGAAACTCAACCCGGTAAAACGTTCGACCTCAACCACGCGTTCGCTTGATCGGCCCCGAAGGAAATAGTTGCCGCTCCCCCAATAAGCGTGCGCCCAATCTGCGGGATCATAACGGTTGCCAGGCAAATAGAGTCCGCTCTCCGAATCAAACCAATCGCCGGGAGGAAAGGTCAGCGCCACCACGGGCAGTGAGTGGGGACTTCGATCCTCCTCGACGGGAAAATAGGTACGGGTTGCAGTCTTTCCGGGAAGGGCTCCGGGAACAAAAGCCCGCACTCGCAAGGTCACCGCCCGGGCGGGCAAAACAGCGGGGCGGCGCCATCCAAACGCTTCACGTCGATCCAACGGCATACTGAGCTCCCCCCCCACATTCTGGTGCCGCACGGGATTGGTCGGAATCAACGCGAGGCGAGAATTCGGAAGAGAGGACCGGTCCAGTCCGAAGTCCGCGGGAAGAACCGGAGAGCGCTCAGTCGGCTCCCGCCCGTCCAAGGTGTAGCGCAGGGTTGCATTGAAGGGCACGCGTTCAACGCGTGGAACCACTGGCAGGTCAACCCAGCCACTCTCGGGGACGACGAGTGGCGACTCCGGAGCCGATGCATACCCCTCACCTTGATTGGCAGCACCCGGAGTCGGTTCCTCGAAGTGCCGAATATCGCGAAACGATCCCTCCGGACGACCAAAACTTCGCCCCATGGAACCGCGGGTCACCGGGATCGAATCAACCACCTTTCCGGACGGGTCATAGAGAATGATCGGCTCCCCCCCCGACTTGATCTTGAAATCGGTGTGAAGCGGCTGTAGCGAGAGGCGGTAACGTCGGGCCAGATTCCCTTCAATCTGATTCTGAAGCTTCGCGCCGATCGCCCGCCGGAGCACCAGAATCTCAGCCACTTCCCCCCGGAAATCAAAGGCACCAATCCCCAACCTCCCCGACCACCCTGGCGTCATCGTTGCCGCCAATTCGGCCTCGGCAAGCAGGTGTCCGTCAATATGAAGCTCCATCGTTCCGGTCGCTCTCCGGATCACGGAAACAAGGTGCCAACGATCCAAGAACCCAGGAGGCGGAGCGACGGACATCCGTCCATGCGCTTCCACCTTGCCAAAGTCGGCGTAAATGACCCCGTCTTTCCAGGGAAGGTGGACGTTCAATCGATGGCCTCCGGAGGACTCGAAAAAGAACGGCGATCCCGTGTGACGGGGTGAAACTGTTCGAACGACCAAGAACAAAGCCCCTTCGTCCTCCCCCACGAGGTCCGCCCCTTCAACTTCCGTCGAAATCAAACTCGCGGCTGGTCCATCAAAACGAAGAACGGTCGCCTCGATCTCATGATCACGTAAGACCCGTGGACCACCGGAGGCCTGATGGCGTCTCACCGCAATCCCCAACCCGCCGCGGCTTGACCATTGAACCACACGACCTTCTTCAACAAATTCGCCGCTTTCACCGCTCAAATCGTTTCCCACCAGCCAAAGCGTCATGCCCTCCAACCGAGCAAAATCCAACTCGGGACCGAGCTTGGGAACAAGCTTCCGATCCTTGCCCGATGCGAAAACGACAACATAGCCTCCCCCCGCCAAGGGGAGGGACCCAAAACGCCAGGCCTTTTCGAAATCGAATTGATCGGCTAAGCCATACCCCTCCAAGTCGATCGCGCCGGCACCGGGATTGTGGAGTTCAATCCAGTCCGACGACGCTCCGTCCTCATCCCGAAGCCCCCCTCCATTCGATGAGACGACTTCGTTGATTCGAATCGTCTGACCCAACGTATTCGCACTCACCAAGAACACCATTCCCCACGCAAACGCGACC
>DEAY01000442.1 GCA_002348345.1 Verrucomicrobia bacterium UBA2970 | reverse complement strand
CCCCCCGGGGATCCACTTCCTCGGGAGGTGTTCCGCCATTGCTTCCCCCGCCAATGACCAGCATTCCCGTCGTGTGCTTGACTCGATCGGGCTTCACGATCACCACCCAATGCTGCCAGACCGTGCGATCCACCTCCTGCGGGGTCAGCCATCTTTGGGAGGTCATCTCAATCACATATTGAGTAAATCCCCTCCCCTTGATGGTCTTCACCAATTCGTAGTGGAATTCCGGATCGGGTTCCTTGACGTATCGATCCAACGATGTTTCCGCTTGCCCCATCGTGATTCCTGCAATGCCCAACAGCATTCCCAGCAATCCCTTTCTCAACTCGTAGCACCAGACCTTCATCAAGACTCGGAACCTATCGAACACAATGAAAAGATCCAGCCTAAAGCACCCGCGATCCACGACGCTAGTCCTCAAGCGCCGGCCGTTGCCAAAACCGCTTGGGATCGTCAGGTCTAAGGCCCCGCCAATGCCAGTCGGCAAAGTCTAGCGCCGCCTCCCAATCGTCATTCGTGAAAGCGTGCCCCCCCTCTCTAAAATGCAACCCAATCCTCTCACCCACCCCGAGGAACTCAAAAACCTCACGCGCCGCGACATGGGTCTGGTAATTGCCGAGCGGATTAGCCCACCGATCCTCCAGCGCTTCGGTGCACAGCAAGGCCCGCGGTGCCACCAGTGCCTTCAAGAAATGCTGATCAAAGGGAAGTTGCGACTCCCGACCCGCATAGGTTCGAAGTCGCGGGTGAAACCAATGCCCAAAACGACCCGGACGGGTTATCAATTCCAAGGTTTCCGCTTGATCACCCGCCACCTTGAAACTACCAGCCCCTCCGGCACCAGACCCATTGGCGATGACCAGTGAAAAGCGAGGATCGAAGGCCCCTGCCAACAGGGCCATCTTTCCCCCGCGGGAATGCCCCGCAATGCCGATTTGAGCTTCAACCACATCTGAGCGACTCTCCAGGTAATCGACCACCCTCATCGCCCCCCAGGCCCACACGGCAAGGGTCGCCCAGTCATGGTCGGGGTAAGCGGCCTGAGCCGGGCCGACAACGTCGGCTTCATCCGGATCAAGATCTTCTCGGGCAAATTCAACAAAAGCGTAACCCCGAGACATGATGGAAGGGATCTCCTCCTCATGTCCCAACGCATGCTCTTCCCGGATCAGAAACGCATGGGGCCCCGGTCGGTCGGGAGTATACACCGCAATTCGCATCGGGATGCGGGTCTGGGATCCAATGAGTAGTGTCAACCGCTCTTCTCTTCCGTCGAGATCAGGTCGGAACAACGATCGGTGTCCGGAGATGACGATCCGGTCGGGACGCGGCGGCATCCGGCCGTATTCAACGAATTCCAGGATCTCCCTGAGCTCCAATCGCCGCTCACTCCAGGAGGTAGGCTCAACGATTCGTTCCCCATCGACTGAAACGAATAGTTCGGGAAGCACCTTTTCGCCGGGGCTCGCCAATTCCGGATCCTGGCCATCCCCACCTTGAATCCCGACAGGGATCCCCAACAAGCTCAGGCAAAACAACCATCTCATGTCAGGTCAGGGATTACGCCCATGAATAGTTCTTCTGCTCGCCACCTCCTGTGATGGCAATCCGACCGCCCTCGTAAAGATTCATGACGGCGTAGCCGTTTCGTGCAGGCCCTTGCCCCTCCACCATGGCCACCAAGGTCACATAATGAATCCCCTGCAGGCACCGGTAATCGTTCTCGTGGCTGTGCCCTTGGAACACGGCGATGACCTGCCCCGAGGCCTGAAGCAAGCGATTGATAGCCTTCGCGTTCTTCACACCATAGGGTTCGCCCACATCCAATCGTTGATGGACAAACACGATCGTCGGCTTCGACGTCGAACGGAGATCCGCTTCCAACCATTCCACCTGGGAAGGCGGAATATTCGGATCCGTCCATTGAAAGTTTCGCCTTCCGTAAGGCTCGCCGTCATTCCGGAAACAAGCATCGAGAATCACGAAGTGAAAACCGGATTCATCAAATGAAAGGAATGAATCCTCCATTCCGACCCCGGAAAGAAATTCGGCCTTGGTCAAGGTGTCCACACAGTGATTCCCCAGAACATAGTGCTTCTTCCCGGGAAGACGCGAAAACTCACTTTGAATCCTTTCCAAATAACGGAGTTCCTCGGACACGGAATCAGCGGCATCCACAAAGTCCCCCAACTCGACCACTCGAGAGACCTTGGCCCTCTCGAACATCAACCCCGCCTCACGGAGTTTCCCCACAGATTGACGATAGTAGCGCGTTCCAGCGGGCGCTTTGTCGGCGTAATGGAGATCGGTAACCAGACCGATCTTTGCGATCGGCGCCCCCCCCGGCGCCTCGGCCCTGAACCGTTCGCACGCTCCCAGCGCCGTCAACATCATTCCTTCGCGGAGGAAGTGCCGCCGCGACCCCCTTCCCAGGCCCAAAGTATCTTTGCTCATCGGGTTCTCAATTCCTCAAGCGGACATCGAATGAATACGCCTTTCCGTGCTTGCCACCGCAACCGGCCTTGATAATACCCCAAAGAAACCGGCGCGAACGAATCTTTTTTGCTCCGATTCCAGAATCGTTCCGCTCCCGCAACCCATCCGGGAATCTCCCTGCCGACCGTCCCCTTCACCTCTCACCCCCCTGCGCAGATTCCGTGCACACCCCCAAGTAAAAAGGCAATCACAACGACGAACAGCACCCACCAGCGTCGCTATCACCCCAGAGAGGATTCAGTGAATACGCCCCCAGCAACCTCGGCCACGGCCACTCCAATCGCATCATCAGGCGGCCGCATCGAAAGCCGACCATGATCGCTTTCCACAATAAGGGTTGCTTCCCCTTTCTGAAACAGAAACAATCATGCGATGAATCTTGCCAGAATGGCCCTCGCACTCTTATTTACGATTGGCTTGAGCTCACTCTCGGCCGCCTCCACGACGACCAAGGTCTGGACGGACCCAAACGACGGCTCCTTGCCAAACGACTTCAAGTTCCAGGGCGAGTATGCCGCAACCGGCGTGGGGGTTCAGGTCATCGCCCTCGGCAAGGGGGCCTTCCAAGCGGTCGTTTACCAAGGAGGGCTTCCAGGTTCCGGATGGACCGGGGACGCCCGCAGCCTCATGTCGGGCCAGTTGAAAAAAAAGAAAGTCACCTTTCAAGCCGCGGAAGGACCCCGGTCCTACTTGGCCGCTCAACCTGAATCATTTTCCGCCACCCAGCAATTCCCTCCGAAGGGCCATATCGCGATTTCCGGCAGCATCAATCGTCGCGGTCGATCCATGACCCTCATGCTCCCCGACGGAACCTCACTCGCATTGAAGAAAGTCATTCGAGAGAGCGCCACCTTGAACCTCGCGCCCTCAGAGAATGCCACCATCCTCTTTGATGGACAGGACACCCAGTCCTTCTCCGGGGGACGACTTGATCAAGAAACGAAACTTCTGAATACCGATGGCAACGATATTCGCACGCGCCAAAGCTATCAGAGTTATCGAATGCACCTCGAGTTTATGCTACCATTCCGCCCCGAGGCCCGTGGCCAGGGAAGGGGCAATAGCGGATTCTACCAGGTCGACCACTATGAGGTGCAGATACTCGACTCATTCGGTCTGGAGGGTCTCGACAACGAATGTGGGGGCGTTTATACGAAAGCCTCCCCCAAGACCAACATGTGTTTTCCGCCCCTCCAGTGGCAAACCTACGATGTGGTCTTCCGGAATGCGGTGCGAGATGGGGATCACAAAATTTCCAATGCTCAAATCACCCTCTACCACAACGGGGTCCTGATTCACGACAATCTGGAGATCACTGGGACCACCGGGGGCAGTCGCCCAGGGCCTGAAGGAACGCCTGGTCCGATCAAACTTCAAGGTCACGGAAACCCCCTTCAATTTCGAAACATTTGGATAGCCGAGATCAACCCTTAGCGATAGATCGGCGAGTCTCAGGGCAGGTAAATCAGTGCGGGCCCTTAACGCTTTCTGGCCTCGCCGCGCCTTTTTGAAGCCGCCCGCGCAGCCTCCTTGCGTTCACGCTCCCTCCGATTGTGGTTAATCAGCTTCTGCGCCTGGCCTTCCGAAAGGAACTTGGCAATCCGTCGGTCGGAGTTTTCGATGAAGGCATGGATACGCTCCTCATGCTCTCGCTCTAGCTCGCCGTGCTCCTTGACAGCCAACTGGAGGAGAGGATAGATCTCCTCCCTCTGCTGCGTGCTTAGCTCAAGGAAGCCTCCCAACCAGTCCATGATACGATCCTCAAGAGGCCTGGGATTCTGTTTTTCGGTCCGAGCAGGAGACTCCCTTTCAGCCTCTTGCTTTGGGAAACCGACCCCAAAGAAAAACCCAGAGACACCCCCCATCAGAAAGACCGTGAGAACTAAGACAAGAATGGAAGGTTTCGCCATGAGACCTTAGGGAACATAAAGTTTTGCCGAGACCCGCGATTGGAAGACCTTTTGCGGTGAATCTTCAATTTCGGCCGCTCCAAACGCGTCCAGGATGCTGTAATTGTAATAAACGCTCACCAACATGATGATGGTCGAGTAGGCTACTGCCCATCGGAGCAGACTTCTAACCGCATCATTCCATTCCACGCTTCGGTTGGTTAACCGCCATGCAGTCAACGCCTCTTTGCGCCGCTGAGCCCCCAATTCGAATTTCCCACTAAGCTCCAGAGCTCGGGCCTCTCGAGCCCATCCCACCAAACGTTCTAGACTTTGGTTTCGATCTTTCATCACCTATCCGATTCCAACATCTCTTTCCAATAGAGTCTCAACTTAGCCTTAGCCCTCATCGCACGAACCCTCACGTTGACCCCCGTCCAGCCGGTCAGAGCACTGATCTCCTTGATCGATTTCTGCTCCAATTCCTTCAGTTCCAAAATCAGCCTGTCCCTAGGATCTAACCGCTCCAGCAAATAAGTCAATAGTTCCAGTGAAGCCACTTTCTCATCAGGGGCCGCCACCGACTCATCCGCCACGGACGCATCGAGCACGGCCTGATGCTCCTCGGAAAGATCGGCTTTCCGAATTTCGTTGCGACGATTCTTCGCTTTGATCAGATGGGTGATACACGTATTGACCGCGATCCTGGAGACCCAATGATTAAAGTGTGCCTTGCCGCTAAATTGGCCGATATTCTTGAAGACCCTCACGAATATCTCCTGCGCCATATCCTCCTCAGCCACTGAAGCCGGACACCGACGCCAAACAATTTTCATCACCAGGGGATGGATATAATCCAACAACTGCGCTGCCGCATCCTCTTCTCCCTCCCGCACCTGGGCTAAGATCGAATCAACATCTATATCAGGGTCATCCATTCGCCGAAGACCTTGATTTGCCAAAGCCGCGGCGAGTCTATATCAGTAACAGAAGCTTAGCAAACCACTCTGCCTGTTGCTCTAAGTAGATTCCAATCCCAGTGAATTCCGACTCTGCCGCCGAAATGCTCCTGGAGTCGTCCCGGTATTTCGGCGAAAATAACGTCCGAAGTAGGACGCATCCTTGAAGGCCAAGGACTCCGCAATATCGGCAACCTGGTGGGTGGTATAAATCAATCGCCGTTTTGCCTCCAGAATTACTTCCCGCTGGATGATCGAAATCGGGGTGAGGCCCGTCGCTTCCTTGACCAATTCGTGAAGATGACTCGCGCTCACATTCAATTGGCGCGCGTAGTGAGTCACCGTTCGATCCAGGCGCGGTTCCTCCACAACCATTCTCAAATAACGGTTCACAAGATCATTTAAGGGTCCTGCTCCAGATCCTCCCTCCGATTTCGTTCCGACCTGATCACAACCCCGCCA
>DEAY01000006.1 GCA_002348345.1 Verrucomicrobia bacterium UBA2970 | reverse complement strand
TTCTTGAAAACCACTTCGAAAGCCACGGCGGCGGCGGCCGTCTCCATCGCCACTCATGCCCATGCGGCTGGCAGCGATCGAATCAAGGTCGGGATTGTTGGGACGGGCGGCCGTGGAAGCGGCGCCATCGTTCAGAACATGTTGAACGACGGCTGCGAATTGCATGCCGTTGGCGAGGCTTTTGATGACCGGTTGGCTCGGGCTCTGCCGAATATTCGCCAGCAATTGGAGCCGAAAGGAAAGTTCAATCTCAAACCCGATCGCACGTTTATCGGGTTGGATGCTTACAAGCATGTGATTGACTCATCCGACATGGTGATTTTGACGACGCCGCCTGGATTTCGTCCGATGATGTTTGAATACGCCGTCGAGCAGGGAAAACATGTGTTTATGGAGAAGCCCGTGTGTACGGATGCAGTTGGCTACCGTCGCGTGCTCGCGGCCGCCCGGAAGGCGGATGAAAAGGGGCTGAAGGTGGTGGTGGGCCTTCAGCGGCGCTATGAGGATCTCTATAACCAAGCCTATGACGCGGTGCAGGGTGGCGAGATCGGCGAGGTGATTGGGGCGCAGTGTTACTGGAATGGGCGAGGCGTTTGGCAGCGCCCCCGGAAGAAGCTGGCTGAGACGCTGGGCCGCGAACCGACGGAAATGGAGTATCAGATTTACAACTGGTACTACTTTACATGGGTGGGCGGGGACAACATCTGTGAGCAACATGTCCACAATCTGGACGTGGTGAATTGGTTTATCAATGGCTTGCCGGTAGAGGGATACGGGTCCGGCGGGCGGGCGGTTCGCACCGGCGAAGACACAGGGGAGATTTTCGATCATCATTGTGTCGAGTTCAAGATGGCCAACGGCGGCTACTATCATTCCGACTGTCGTCATTTTCCCAATAGCGACAACAAGGTGGGCGAGGTGATTATTGGATCAAAGGGACGCTTGGAAATCTCGTCTAATCGGGGCGCCATCTTTTATGATCACAAAGGAAAGGCTGTTCGTCGGATCCAACGGAATCGTCAGCAGATTTCCAAGGAAGTGGAACACGCCGTTCTCCACGAGCATGTTCGGCAGGACAAGCCCATCAACAACGCTTACTACGGCGCCACCAGTAGCATGACGGCGGTGTTTGGGCGGATGTGTACCTATTCGGGAAAGCGGATTACCTGGGATGATGCGGTCAATTCGAAAGTGGATCTATTCCCTGAGCGGCTTGCCTGGGATGCGGATCCTCGAAACATGCCGTTTCCGGACGGTCGTTACCCTCACCCGGTACCGGGTCGGACCGAGGTCTTGTAGGCGAGGGCCGGCGGTTGACGGCTCGGGTCGTCCCTTGCAGCTCCGGTGGGAAGATGTTTTTGGTTCCGACCGGCTGGTGGGGGTGCCTGCCTCTCGCTCATTCCTTTAGGGATCGATTCCCAAGAATCGATCCCGCCCAAGGGCAAGGGCTTCCATCTTTCGATCGGCGACGGAGCGCTTGAGCATCCAAAAGCCGCAGTCGGGATGGAGGTAATGAATGCGTTCGGGACCCAGTTGGTGCGCTGCTTTCTCGACGGATTGGGCGATTTCGTCAGCGGTTTCAATATGATTCACCTTGATATCGACGACGCCCAGACCCAGACCGATTTCAGGGCGAATCTCCTTAAGTGCCTCCAGGTCTTCAACCGGTCGATGAGCTAGTTCGAGCACGAGGTGGTCGGTGCGAAGGGAGTTGAGAAACTCGATCAGAGCTCGCCAACTTCCCGATTGAATCGTTTGGCCTCCGTAGTTCCCGAAACAGAAATGAACCGCGGTCGTTCCCGAGAAGGCATCGAGGAGGCGGTTGATCGCCTCCGCGGCGAGGGGGGCATGCTCCGGGCTGCCGGGGATGTTGGCTTCATCGACCTGTAGGCAAGCGGTGGGAAGTCCCCGGACCTGGGTGGCCAGAAGATCGGCGATGGCGAGGGTGAGCTCTTCCAACGAACGGTAGTGTTCGTCGAGTAACGTTCTGGCCAGCATGTAGGGGCTCGTCACGGTAAACTTGAAAGGGCCGCCGGCGAGTTGGGCTGCTCGGGTGCAATCCTCCAAGAGGTGGAGCGTTCCTTCACTGAGGGCGGCTTGAACCACGGCGGCAGGTTTTGCTCGAAACGCCATTTCCTGTTTGCGGCAATAGGCCTCGCTTTGGGTTCGGTTCACCCGCGAACGACAGCCGCCGAACCGGGTAACGAAGTAATCGATCATTCCGTTGGTGTCGGGATGATTGACGTTGAAGCGATAGAGTTCTCCATCGGTGGGGAGATCGATTCCCGCCTGGCGTTGGGTGTCGAAGATCACGCGTGTGGCATCCAATAAACCCTGCTCGCTGGGAGCCTGGACGAGCCAATCCGGCACGGGGTAGGATCCCACGGTGGTCGTCAGAATCTGAGGTTGCTTGGGGATGGATTGAGGAGGGATCGGCATGGCGGGGAGAGGGTGCGTAAAAACGAGGTATCGGGATTGGGTAAGGCTTTTTGGAGGAGCCGCTGATCGGAATGTCGGATCGAGTATTCTCAGGCTTTGACGGGGTCCCAAGTTATCGTGTCCCTCCGTCGATGGGGGCCCATTTCTGGTGTTTGTAACGATTGTAGACCCAGACGAAATCAACGTTCTTCGCGTTCCCTCCGGACCAGCCGAAGCTGGGTTTTCCGTAGGAGGAATCACGGGCTGCCTTTTTGACTCCCGGGGTGATCCAGGTGTGGGATTCGGCATGGCCGTCCGCGAAGGAGAGCGTGCTGGTGCTCCCGTGGAAAATCGCGAAGGGGTCGATCCAACGCGGGGAAGGGGCAACATCGATCACCCAGGTGCCTAGATTACGTCCCCGGGGATCGGCTTCTTCGATGAAGACCAACGCTTCGGCGGCACCTTGGATGGAGCTGATCTTGACATAGGGAGGTTGAGGACCGCGGGTGCCGCCGTTGGCATCGGAGCCTTGCCAGCCACTCCCGTTCATTCCATTTGCCTTGGAATAGCTATCCCAAGCCCAGCCGCTTCCCGGTCGGAGGTTCTTGCTCCTCAGGTCACCCGGGCAATGGTAGGCACCGGCGGCATTGGCATAGGGCCACAGCGCACCCCGACGCAATCCGTTTTCAACATTCTGTTGGGCAACGGTCTTGGACATCCTGCCGTTGACCTCGGTGAACTGGCCGGCGTCATTGTGGGGGCCCGGCCAGAATCCCCCGGCCGGATTGCCCGGCTGGGTGCGATGATTGGACAGGGTGTAGAGCATTTGGTCATCGTTGTCGTCGGCATACATCACCCACCCTAGGATGAGCTGTTTTTGGTTGTTCAGGCATGCCGCCCCGGTGGCTTTCAGTTTGGCTTTGGACAAGGCGGGGAGCAGCATGCCTGCAAGGATGGCGATGATGGCGATGACCACCAGTAATTCGATGAGGGTGAATCCAGTTCGAGTTGAGGGAAACGGATGGTTTTCCGATTGGGAGTTCATGATTCGAAACAGGAGGTCCTAATCTTGGGTTGTCGCTGAGCAGGACGACCGGACACCTCTCGTCTTGGAGTCTGACCGGGTCGGGCGTCTGCGCGTCCTGAAGGGGAGTTGAGCATGGTTGGCATTTGGGGAAAAGAATAGAATGAAGCGAAGTGGGGGATGGCGGGAGGGTCGACTCCACCTCACTAGGCATGACGCGTGATCATGAGTCGTGAACCGGAAGAGGGTTGAGCCAAAGCTTTCATTCCTGAGGGAAATGGATTAAGGATTTTGGATGTGCTCCAACGTTCAATCGGTTCGGGTCGCTTTCTTGTTATGCGGGTTCATTTCTGTGATTGCCCAGGCCGCGGATCTCCCTCCCGATTGGGGGGGCGGTTGGACGGTTGACCCGGCCGTCGTGAAACGAATGAGCGAGGGTCGATCTCAGTTCAACTATCGAGAAGAGCTGGTACCATCCTTTTCCCTGCCTCCATTGCTCGAGTTGAGCTCCGGGGACTCCGTCAGCGATTCGCGAACCTGGGAAACGCAACGCCGCCCCGAGATCGTGAGGCTGCTCGCCGAATCGGTTTATGGACATGTGCCGGAGGGGCTGGAACGCCTATCGATGCACCTGTTGCGGGCGGATGACGCGGCGATGGGAGGGGCGGCGACGGCAAAGGTCGTTGAGATTCGGATGGGCGTCGCCTACCAAGAGTTGAAAATGACGTTGAAGCTCTTGTTGCCCAATGAGCGAAAAAAGCCCTGCCCCCTTTTCTTGCTCATCAATAACCGCCCTCCTGAGAACATTGACCTGAGCCGGAAGGTGCGGACTGGCTTTTGGCCGGCGGAAGCCGTGATCGCTCGGGGGTATGGCATCGCGGGGTTCCAAGTGGGGGACTTGGATCCGGATCAACACGATGAATTTCGGAACGGAGTCCACGGGTTGTTCGGTCGCTCGATCCGGAGTCATGATTGGGGAGCCCTCGCGGCGTGGGGTTGGGGGGCCAGTCGAGCCATGGATTACTGCGAGGCAGACGGAGATATTGACGCCTCACGGGTCGCGCTGCTGGGACATTCTCGGGGTGGGAAGGCAGCCCTGTGGGCGGGGGCTCGCGACACTCGGTTTTCAATCGTGATCTCAAACAATTCGGGTTGTGGAGGGGCAGCCCTGAGTCGGCGCCGATTTGGGGAGACGGTGGATCGAATCAACCGGATCTTCCCTCACTGGTTTTGCGGGAACTTTGAGCGTTTCAACGGCAGGGAGCATCAGCTTCCGCTCGATCAACATTTCCTGTTGGGGGCGATTGCGCCGCGTGGGTTGTATGTGACCAGTGCCTCTCAGGACCTCTGGGCGGACCCTCGAGGGGAGTATCTGGCGTGGTTCCATGCCGGCGAAGCGTTTGAGCTTTACGGTGATCCTCCGGTCGAGGTTTCCACGCCTCCCGCCCCGAACCATCCGGTCATTCGGGGGCGGAGAGGCTACCACATCCGGGAAGGGGGACACGGGTTGGAGGAATATGACTGGGAACGCTTCATGGATTTTGCAGAGCAGCTTTGGCCCAATCAATGATGCTTTCGATTGGCCCGGTCAGGCCAGGGAAGGTTGTCGTGGTACGTGAATCGGCTTAAGACTGACCTCACCGGGCTGATCGCGGAAAGGAGCAAGGCTCTGATTTTTCGCTTCAGCTCAGAACGCCGAGCTGCGACAATGGAGCCATGAACCCACGCGCGAGATTTTCTCGAAGGATCCTCTGTTTCCTCCCGGTGTTGCTATGTGGTCTATTTGGTCGGGTCGCGGTTGGAGCCGGTCCGGAGGTAACCCATTCGTTTCTCGGAGTCGGGAAGGCAAACGGGGCGGTGTTGGTCGGGGAATCGGGGCAGGTGAAATGGCAGGTGGATCTGCCGGCGAGTGATGGCTGGGTTTTGCCCAATGGAAACATCCTCTTGGCCCTCTATCCGACGGAAGGTTTCCCCAATGGCGGGGTCGTGGAAGTGGATCGGGACACGAAAGAAATCGTCTTTTCTTATCACGGTCAGCAAAAGGAGATCAGCACGGTGCAATGGCTGAACGGAGGGCGGTTCTTGGTCGCAGAATTGGGGCCGAAACCTCGTGCCATCGTGGTGAATCGGCGGGGAAGAATCGTGAGTGAAATGCCGCTTGCTTGTCAGACGAAGAATTATCATATGCAAACCCGGATGCTCCGAGTGTTGCCCAACGGGAACTACATTGCACCGCATCTGTTCGATTTCTCAGTCAAGGAATATGAGCCGAAAACAGGCCGAGTGGTTCGATCCTTTTCGACCGACGATCGGGGTCGGGAGTTGCGGGATTGGCCATTTACGGGGATACGATTAAAGAATGGCAATACCCTCATCGCCTGTACTAATGGCAATCGGATCATCGAAGTGAATGACGCCGGGAAGATCGTTTGGAAGGTCGATAACGAAGATCTTGGCGAGGTGTTATTTGACGACGCCTGCGGGGCGCAGCGGTTGCCCAACGGGAATACCGTCATTTCCAGCTACCACGCGAAAGGAAATTCGGTGAAGCTGTTCGAGGTGACGCGTGATAAAGAAGTGGTGTGGAAGTATTCGGGAATGAAAAATGGGTTTCATCATTTTCAGATTCTCACCACCAACGGTCGCCTGATTCGGCAAAACACCTGGAAGTAGGACGGTCAAATGACGGATTTGAAGTTGGTTTCTCAGTGGCAGCGTCCGGTCTGCCGGGGTTTCTGGACAGGGGTTTTTGGGGTGCTGCCGGTGGGGTTCATGTTGGCGGCTGGTGAGTTCACGCCGCCCAAGATCGAGGTGGCGGAAGGGCTTGAGCTTGAGCTCGTCGCGGCTCCGCCACTGGTAGGGTATCCCTTGATGGCCTGCTTTGATGATCGAGGGCGCCTTTATGTGGCCGAGAGTGACGGCCAGAACCTGACCAAGAAAGAGGCGTATTTAGAGCAGCGGCCCCGTTTCGTGAGGCGGCTCGAAGATGTTGACGGCGATGGGGTGTTTGATCGGCAGACGATCTTTGCGGATCAAATGACCATGCCGGAGGGAGGCTTTTGGTATCGGGATGCGCTCTACATTATTTCGGCGCCTTATTTATGGCGTTTAGAAGACCTGGATGACGATGGAATTGCTGATCGGCGGGAAAAGATCCTTGGTTATATGGAGTTCGACGGGCGGGCGAATCAGCACGGACCTTACATGGGGCCCAACGGTCGGCTCTATTTCAGCGGAGGACACTTCGGGTTTGATTTTAGGGGGTCGGATGGAAGTCGGACCGGGGCGAGCCGTTCGGCGGGTGTGTTTTCCTGCTGGCCGGATGGCAGTGATGTTCGAATCGAGGGGCAAGGTCCGATCAACCCGGTCGATGTGGTCTTTACCCCCGATGGGGATATGCTCTCAACCAATGCGATTTATGACAGTGTCGGAGGGCGCCATGATGCCATTGTTCACTGGATTCCAGGGGGCTTGACCCAGCGCATCTACGGGGATCCTGTTCTCCCGGATACGGGATTTCGGCTGCCTGCGATGACGCGGTGGGGGCAAGTGGCTCCCGGTGGGTTTGCCCGGATTCGGGGGGGGTATCTAGGGCGCGAACGGACGGGGACTTATGTTGCGTGCCACTTTAACGGTCACAAGGTGGTGAATGTGCGCTTGGAAGCCCAGGGTGCGAGCTACATCAGCACGGAGGAAGACCTGGTCTGGTCCAACAACGTTGATTTTCATCCGGCCGATGTGTTGGAGGATGCGGACGGTAGTCTGCTGATCCTCGATACCGGAGGGTGGTTGAGTTGGGGGTGTCCCTATTCAAAAATCGCCAAGCCTGAAATCCGTGGTGCGATCTATCGGTTGACCCGACCGGGGGGGGCTCGGCTTAAGGATCCCCGGGGGCTTCGGCTTGACTTGGCGGCGACACCGAGGGAGTTGATTGCTCGTTTGAATGACCCTCGCCCTGCGGTTCGGGATCGGGTCAGCGAGACCTTGATCAAGCGAGGGGCCTCGGTCGTCCCCGCACTCCAAGAGGCGATGCGAGGCTCCCTCAAGGCCGCCATTGAACGGCGCTTGATCTGGGTTCTCTCTCGCATCGGCACGGCGTCGGCGATTGAAATCATTCGCTCGCGGGTGATGAGCCTCTCTCCTGAAGTGCGGCTCGCAGCGATTCGGTCGCTCGGGATTTTAGGGGATCAGAGTTCCGTCCCTCAATTGTTGCCGCTCCTCGAGTCCGAGGATGCGCCGACACGAAGAAGGGTGGCGAGTGCCTTGGGCCGGTTGAAGGCAGTGGAAGCCGTACGGCCTTTGTTGCAAGCCTTCGAGGTGGAAACGGATCACTATGTTCGACATGCGCTGGTCTATAGCCTGATGGAGTTGAAAGACTTCGATACCATGGTCTCCGTTCTTGGAGATGAGGCGTCATCCAAGGTCAAGATGGTGGCGCTTCGGGTGTTGGATCGAGTGGGTGGAGATCGCCTGAATGCCAAGCAGACCGTGGCGTTTCTGACCTCGAGCAACGTGGCGTTGCGTCAGGAAGCACAGAGGATTATTGCCGGACGGGCGACATGGCAGCCCGAATTGGTGGCGATGTTCCAGCAATGGCGGGATCAAGGAGATGGGATCGATTCCGAGCTCGTGGGCAGTCTGGTGCCTTCGTTGTTGGACACTGATTCGTCGCGGGCAGAATTGGTGACGGCGCTGGGTTCGGATCGGCTGGGGCTTCAGAAAAAAGTGACTTTGCTCAAGGCGTTGGGTCGGCTGCCAAGTCTTCCTGAGGAACTGCGCCCGGCGGTCACGGCGCTCTTTGAATCCGATCAACCCGAGGTTCTTTTCCCGTTGCTTTCGCTCGTCCCACGGTTTTCCGAGGGCGAGTTTGCGAAGCCCCTGATGCATTTGGCGATGCAGCGCGATTTGTCGTCGGCGCTTCGGGTCAGGGCCGCCTCACTCGCGCTGCAAGAAAGGGGAGGGCTTCCCCAATCGGTGCTCGCGGTGCTAACGCGTGCGTTGAGTCGGAAAGATGGCAACCCGCTTGACCGTAGAGAGGCGGCACGAGCGCTTGGTCGACTGACATTAGGTCCGAGAAACTCGTCGAATGCCTACCAACTGATTCATTTCATTCCTCTTGTCAGTCCCATGGAAATGGTCGAGATCTTACATCCTTTCGAGGCCTTGGTTGAACGCAAGACGCCATTGCCCCAAGCGCAGGTCCGGATCATGGGGCAGCGACTTCTACACCAGCTAAAGATCATTGCGGACCGACCTGGATTGGATGTCGCCCAGTGGCATCGAGTCTTTGCCTTTTGCGATCAATCGATTCGGGAAGAAGTGACCGCGTTGCTGGAGGCGAGGCCGAGGGGGAGCGAAGAGGGGCGGTCTCGGTTCGAGGCCTTGCTGTCAGGGGCCGAACGAGGAAATGCCTCTCGGGGCCGGGCGGTGTTTCTCAGTGGCAAAGGCGCCTGTGTGACCTGCCATCGAATTGAGGGTCAGGGTGGGGGATTGGGGCCGGACCTAAGTCACATCGGGTCGATTCGACAAAAGAAGGATCTTTTGGAGGCGATTCTCTTTCCCAGTTCGACCCTTGTAAACGGTTACGAAAGTTACCACGTTTCAACCCACTCAGGTGAGAGGATGACGGGAGTTGTTTTTGAAGAGACGGACACCGCCATTGTCCTCAAGGATGCGAC
>DEAY01000100.1 GCA_002348345.1 Verrucomicrobia bacterium UBA2970 | reverse complement strand
CCAAGTCGAGGGCCGCGCTGATGGGAAGCTACATGGTTCGCCTAGAGGACGTGACGGCAGTGGCGGAACCGGTGTTGATGCATCGGGTGATCACGTCCTTTGGTGCGGAAACCGAAGGGGTGAGTCCCCGGGAGATCGTTCGTCGGCTCGTCGAGGAATTGGAAAACGAGGCTTAGCCGGTGGCGGAACAGGCCAACAAGAGACACGGTTTTCTCGATGAGCGCGCCCTGGTCCGTCTCACCGGGTTGGGGCTTTCGGCCCGGCACCCCATGCTCGGGAATGTCTCCGGTCGACACCGGAGTTCGGTGAGGGGCTCCAGTCTCGAGTTCGCCCAGTATCGGGAGTATGTGCCCGGTGACGATCCGCGTCGAATGGATTGGAGAACGTGGGGGCGTTCCGATCGCTATTTCATCAAGGAATATGAGGCGGACACCAACTTGCGACTTTGCCTGGTCGTGGATACCAGCGGTTCTCTTGGGTTTGAAATCGGCGGACGGGCGAAACTGGATGTCATGAAGGCGTTGGCCGGGAGTCTCGCCTACGTCGCTTCCCGACAGGGGGATGCGGTCGGTCTCTACTGTGCCGGGAAAGGATTTCACACCGAGATTCGGCCGAGGCGAAACGCGACGCATCTCCGTCTGGTGCTGGACCAGCTATCAGGGCTTCAAGCGGAAGGGGAGACAGGGCTAGCCGAGGCCCTGCATCAAGCGGCGGAAAAGATTCGCCAGCGGGCCCTGGTGGTGGTGATTTCGGATTTGTATCTCGATCCTGGTGTGTTGAAGGGATGCTTTCAGCATCTCCGCTTTCGCAAGCACGATGTGAGCGTGTTTCACTTGTTGGATCAGAGTGAGATCGATTTCGGGTTTGATCGTCCGACCCGGTTTGTGGATCTGGAAGGGGGGGAGTCGATTCTGGCCGATCCTGGGCGGATGGCCAATCACTATCACCGGGCGATGAGTCGTTACCTCCGGGACCTTCAAACCGTCATGCGGGAGACGGGAGTCGATTATCATCGGGCCAATGTGCAGGACCGCCCGGTGGATGTCCTCTCACGGTTTCTCATCGGACGGAAACCCCGGAAGAAAGGAGGTCGGTGAGCTTCCTCCAACCATGGATGTTGTTTGGCCTGCCGCTGGTCGCCTTGCCGGTGGTCATTCACCTGGTTCACCGGAATCGACACCAGTCGGTTCGATGGGCGGCGATGAGGTTCTTGGTGGAGGCCAACCGGATGGATCGGGGGATGGCCCGACTGCGTCACTATCTGATTCTTCTGGCTCGAATGATGGCCGTCGCCGCGCTGCTGGTGGCGGCCAGTCGACCGTTGCTCAGTGGAACGATCGGAGGGTTCGAGTGGGGCAGGCCTGAAGCAACGCTCATTCTTTTGGATCGATCGGCGAGTATGGAGCGGCGAGATCTTCAAACCGGGGAATCGAAACGCCTGACCGCATTGAGGAGGTTATATGAATTATTCACCACTCGGCGTGGGGGAGAGCGGTTGGTGTTGTTTGAGAGCGCCGGCAGCGAGCATCACCTCCTGGAGAACGCCGAAGGACTTCTAGACCTTCCTCAAACCCGCGGCACGGCATCGACCGCCGACCTTCCGGGGATGTTCGAGCGGGCACTCGCTTACCTGGCGGCGAACGAAATCGGGCGGGCCGATCTCTGGATTTGTTCCGATCTCCAGGAGGGAGACTGGGATCCGGAGAGCGGCCGTTGGAAGGCGATTCGGGAGCGGTTGGCCGAGCGGAAGGGGATTCAACTCTCCCTCCTGGCATACCGGGAGAGGGAGGAGGAGAACTGGTCGGTGCGCGTGTCCAACCTCGAGCGTCGTCAGCGGGGGGATCGGGCGGAACTGGTGATGGATATCGCGGTGCATCGAGAGGATGCACCAGAACGGGCCGGACGCTCCAATCGGCGAATCCCGGTCACGCTTGAATTGAATGGAACGCGATCGGTTCTGGAAGGGGATGGGAGCGATGACGGGGCCGTTTATCGAGGGCATCGAATTGCGGTGGACCGACGACTGCGGTCGGGATGGGGGTTGGTCTCGATTCCCGAAGATGCCAATCCTCTCGACGATCGGTTCTACTTTGTCTTTGCCGAAGCCCCGCCGCATCAGACGGTCATCGTGTCGGATTCTCCGGAGATCGCGGAGTCGTTTCGTCTTGTTTTGGAGACGCCGGTGGAGCCCGGGCGGCCGCAGCGGGCCTTGATTCTTCCCCCGGACCGGGTCGACGAGATCGATTGGCAGAAAACAGGACTGTTGATTTGGCAGGCTGATCTCCCCTCTCAACGCGTGGAGACACAATTGGAGGCGTTCGTGGCCTCAGGGCGGTCGGTCGTTTTTTTTCCCCCCTTAAAAAACCGAGGGGGCGCGGTCGATGGCATGGGATGGGGCCCATGGGTTTCGGTGAGTGAGGAAGCGGGGAGAGGGCTGTCCTGGTGGCGGGGAGACGAGGACTTGCTAGGACACGCGGGAAGCGGCGAGGCGTTGCCCTTGGAAGCGTTACGGGTTTTTCAGCTCAGCGCGGTGGAAACCGCAACCGAATCAGCCTCCTTGACGCCCTTGGCGCGGCTGAAGGATGGAAGGCCGCTCTTGGTGCGGACGACTGCCGAAGCGGGAGCGGTTTACTTTTGCGGGACCCTCCCCAAGCGGCCCTTTTCCAGTTGGGAGACGGAAGCCGTCTCGTTCTACGTCATGTTGCAGCGAGCTTTAGCGATGGGGACCCGGGCGCTTTCCCGAGCGTCCCATGTTGCGGCAGACGCCAGCCTTTTTGGCGAGTTGAAGGACATGCAGAAGGTGGTGTCAGCGGCGACGAGTTCGGTTTCCGAAAGTGGACTTTTGCCCGCTGTTTTTCGGGAGGGGGATACCTGGGTGGCGGTCAATCGCACCGAAGCGGAAGACCGTGGAGCGCTGGTCAGGGCCGCCGAGATCGATGGTCTTTTTGCGGGGCTTCCTTATCAGCGCATTGACGATTGGATCGGGAACCAGTCCTCACTGACCAGTGAGGTGTGGCGGCTCGTGTTGGTCGGGATGGCAATGGCCCTGCTGGCCGAGGCAATCCTATGTCTTCCCGAAAAACGGAGGGTAGCAACCCGCTGGGGCGTGAGCCCGGGTGGAGCACCGGTGAGACGCTGAGGGATCGTGATGGAACCGCTTCCAGGGCTCAGCCTTCAACCTTCTCCCTTGATGGTCGTCATCGGGGCGGGCTTCCTCCTGGTGACGCTCGTCGTGGGGCTCAAGGCCTGGCAGAGAAGTGCCTACCGTCGGGCGACGGGCCTTCTGGAACTCGTTCGATTATTGCTCATGGCATTGGTGGTTTTCACTTTGTGGCAGCCGGAGAGGTTGCAGCGCCAAGCGCCGGACGAGGTGCCGACGCTGATCATTCTGGCAGACGAATCGGCGAGCATGGACACCCGTGATGTCGATCGCTTGGCCGAAGGAGGGGGCTTGTTGGTGAGTCGTGCCGAGGCGATCAAACCTTTGATGGAGGAATCGGCCTGGCCAGGGAACGCGACAGGACGGGAAGGCGCGGCGGCATGGAAGATTCTTTTCGAGCGGTTCTCGTCGCGACTGGATTCCCCGGATCAAGGCACTGATTTGAATGAAGCGCTCAGTCAGATGGTGGAACACGGAAGGGCGCTCAAGGGGGTGGTCCTCCTTTCGGATGGCGATTGGAATGTGGGTCGTTCCCCGATTGAGGCGGCCACTCGATTGAGATTAAAGGGCGTTCCGGTCTTTGCGGTCGGTGTGGGTAGTCGAGTGCCTCTTCCGGACTTGGAATTAGCAAGGATGGATGCACCCACCTTTGGGGTAGTCGGGAAGCCGCTTCGAATTCCCTTTCGGGTGAGTAGTCAGGTGGGCCAGGAACGGGAACTGAGGGTTGAACTGAGCGTGGATGGTAAGATGGAGGCAAGTCAATTCGTCTCGGTTCCTGCGATGGGCCAAGCGGAAGGGAGTTTGACCTGGCATCCCTCAGAAGTGGGTGACTTTTCGCTGTCGTTATCCTTTCCCTCGGACGAGCTGGACCGGGTGCCTGAGAACAATCAAATGGAGGCCCCGATTTCCATTCGGCAGGAACAACTCAAGGTCCTGGTGGTGGAATCGTTGCCCCGCTGGGAGTATCGCTATCTTCGAAATGCGCTCGAACGGGATCCGGGAGTCGATGTGACTTGCCTGCTTTTTCACCCGCGTTTACCGAAGGTTGGGGGGGGGCGGCGTTATGTTGAGAGCTTTCCTTCCGCTTCGGCGTTAAACCAGTATGACGTTGTCTTCCTTGGCGATGTCGGTCTCAAGCCCAAGCAGCTTTCTCTCGAAAACGCCATCGACTTGAGGCAGTTGGTGAGTTCGCAGGCGGCGGGGTTGGTGTTGATCCCTGGACGAAACGGCCACCAGCAGAGTCTGATTTCCAGTCCGCTTGAAGATCTGTTCCCCGTGGTGATGAATGCCTCTCAGCCCCGGGGGGTGGGCTCTGCCGACCGAGGTCATTTTTCCCTCACCGAGATGGGTCGACGGAGTTTGCTCACCCGCCTTGCTGATGCGGATCAGGCCAACGCGGAGGTTTGGCGACGATTGCCGGGATTCCATTGGTATGGGGCGGTGGATCGGGCGAAAGTCGGGAGTGAGGTGTTGGTGGTCCATGAACAGGCGACCACTTCAACGGGGCGAATTCCGTTGATCGTGACCAAGACCTTCGGGGCGGGAAAGGTGCTTTATATGGGGACCGACAGCGCTTGGTTATGGCGGGAGGGGGTGGAGGACCGATACCACTACCGTTTTTGGGGTCAGGTGGCGCGGTGGATGGCTTACCAACGGCAAAAGGCGCAGGGTAAATCGATTCGCCTGTTCTGTTCTCCGGACCGACCCCGGGTCGGAGATCAGGTGAGTGTGAATGCCAATGTGCTCGATCCTTTAGGGACGTTTTTGGAAGAAGGGACGGTTCTCGTTCGCGTCGTCACTCCGGGGGGCGTTTCCGAATCCATTCATCTGCAACCGGGCCAGGGAGACGCTCGGGGATTGTTTGCCGGCACGTTTTTTCCCCAAGAACCGGGCCCGCACCGAGTGATTGCCTCCTCGGTGGAAACCCGTGCTGTGCTGGAAACCGATCTCTTTGTGCAGGGGGATCATCGCGAACGGCTGGGAGGGCTGGTTCGGTTTGATGTGTTGGAGGAAATTGCATCGGTCACCCGCGGAAAAGTGTTTGGGGTCGGCGAGGTTCGGAACCTGTTCGATCATCTTGAAGCACTGCCCGACCCCGAGTCGGTGGTTCATCGGACTCGGATTTGGGCTCATCCCTTGTGGTGTGGTTTCTTGGTGATCCTCATGGGCGGGTTTTGGATCGGAAGAAAGGTGGCCGGGACGATATGATCGATCTGATCCGTCAATGGCCCTTAGAAAGGGCGATGCGTCTCCTTCGGGTCGGGATCCACGCATGATGATGTCCTCTCCGAGTCAGTCTTGTTCGCAGTCGATTGGCCTCTCGGAGGGGATTGAGCTGGAGTTGACGCGTTGCCGTCGATTGATCTGGCGGGTGAAGCTGGCCGAGGGGGCGTTGATGGGATGTTTCGGCGGTGCGGTTTCTTTCTTGATCGCCTTCGGACTCGATCGGGTCGGGGACACCCCCTCCGAGGTTCGCTGGATGCTCCTTCTCGCGGGAAGCCTAGGAGGTTTGGTGGGGTTTCCGTTGAAGTGTCACCGGTGGGTATGGCGTTGCCGCCGCCTTGATCAGGTCGCCCGGGTGGTGCGCCTTCGCTATCCTCGGTTTGGAGATCAGTTGCTTGGCATTGTCGAATTGGCCCGGGCCCCTGTCTCCAATGCAAAGAGTCGGCGGTTGATCCAAGCGGCGATCCGGCAGGTTGGAGACGAACTGGCAATGCGAGATCTCGGTCAGGCCGTGCCCCGTCCTCGGCATTGGCATTGGGCCTGGGCGGCCGGGGTGCCGGGCTTGTTGATCGTGGCGATCTTCCTCGTCGTTCCTCTTGCCGGGCGAAATACGCTCGCTCGCTGGGCCATGCCGTGGAGCCATCTGGATCGGTATACCTTTGCCCAGCTGGAATCCACGCCCGCGACACGAGTGGTGCCCTATGCCGAGCCGTTTTCAGTCAACGTCCAACTGAGGCCGACCTCGCCCTGGAGACCGGACCGGGCGGAAGGCCAATTTGAAACGCAAGCTCCAATGACGGCCGATCGGACGGGGTTGGGTTACGTGTTTGCGGTGGCCCCTCAGACGCGTCGCGGTGAACTCTTGATCTCGGTGGGAGATTCCGAGCGTCGGTTGCAGATCGAACCCAAGAGTCGCCCGGCCCTCACGGACCTCCTCGCCCATGTGTCGTTGCCGGGCTATCTGAGACGCCCGGAGAGGGTTGAGGAAGATGCCAGGGGCGGGCGCCTGAGCTGGGTGAGGGGAAGCCGGGTCCGTTTCCAGGCGCAAGCCAACCGGCCTCTGGCAGCGGCGAGCTTTAATGGCGTGGCGTTGCCCGTGGCAGGAGCGAGCTTTGAAACCAAGCCGCTCGTGTTGGAGACATCCCTTGATGGGGAACTCTGGTGGCGGGATCGTTTTGGGTTGGAGGCTCGGGATCCCCTGCGTTTTCGTCTCGAGGTGCGATCGGATGCCGCCCCCACGATTCACATCACGGGCGGGGACCAGGACCGGATGATTCTATCGACGGCGACACTCACCCTCACGCTCTTGGCAAGGGATGATTTTGGCCTGAGGGAGGTGGGCCTTGAATGGGAAGGGATCGCCGATTCCCGGCTTTCAGCGGATCCGGCCCGTGGGGAAAAGGTGGTGGCTGCCGGCGGACCGCGGGCCGAGCAATTGCGGGTGACCGCCACCTTCTCGCCCGAACGGGAGGCGATTGTCTCGCAGTCCCTTAGGCTCCGGGCCTACGCCATTGATTACCATCCGGATCGGTCACGGAGATACTCTGCCCCCGTGGTCGTTCATGTCCTGACGCCGGCTGATCATTTCCAGTGGCTGAGCGAGCAAATGAACCAATGGACGCGAGCGGCTCGAGAGGTGTATGAGCAGGAACTCCAACTCCACCAGATCAATGAAGCGCTGCTCCAATTGCCCCCCGACGGGCTCGCCGAACCCGCTTTGCGGGAACGAGTCCAGGCGCAGGCGGCCGCGGAGCGGACCAACGCGGCGCGGCTGGGAAGGGTGGTGGGGGTCGGGAAAGGGTTGCTGCGAGAGGCCATCAAGAATGATGGTTTTGCCGCCGGGCGGTTGGAAGAGTGGTCGGAATTACTCCGAACCTTGGAGGAGATTGCCAAGACCCGAATGCCCTCCGTCGCGAGCTCCTTGGCGGAAGCGGCGGATGCGTCCGGCGAGGGGCGCCAGACCCACGATCAGGCCGCGGTCGATGAGTCGAAACCGGCAAGTCTTGGAGCGTCCGAAGGAACATCAAAGGCAGAGGGGAGCGAATCCTCGAAACCTGATCGGGAAGGAATGGAATCGACGACATCCCTTCAATCGGGGGGCGGGTCGTTGCGCGAGGATCCCAACGCTCGGAGTCAGGAGGAAGTCGCCAAGCCCAGTCCCCCCCCGGAGGGAAGCCCCGGGCAATCAGCGGCCAATCCAACCCCGTTGGTCGGCGAGGTTGAATCCGGATTTAATACCGGTGACAAGGGATCGGACTCGGCTCAGGTCAAGGGGGGATTGGGAATGCCGATGACAGCGCTCAAGGGGGGAAAGCCGGAGGGTGAGGAAAGCCAGGCGGTGAGCATGGGAACACTGGTCTTGCAAGCGGTGACCGAACAGCGGGCCTTGATCGATGCCTTCGCTGGCCTCGCAGAGAGGGTGAAGGCACTTTTGCAAGGGGTGGAACGAAGCACTTTTGTCAAGCGGCTCAAAGCGGCCTCTCGGCGTCAGATGGATCTGGCGGTTCAGCTGAATGATCTCGATGGATTCGGACTGTCGGACGAGGCCGCAACGACGGGGGCGGAGCGAGAGGTTCTAGGAAGGCGGCAGGTGATCGAGTCGGAGCTCATCCAGACCCTGTCCGAGGACCTTGACGCCTATGCGGAGCGGCGCCCGGGTGCCGCCTTTTCCCGAGTTCTGAAGGAAATGCGGGTGGCGGATGTTGTCGCCGAAGTTCGAGCGGTCGCCGCCATCATGGATGAGAACCGGATCGGGCAATCGGCCATTGCGTCGGAGTTCTGGGCGGACTCCCTGGATCGCTGGGCAGAACAGCTGGTCGGTCCCGCCATTGCTGAAATCGCCCCCACCGAAGCATTCATTGATCAGCCCAATCTGACGCCGGAAATGGTGCTGGAGGTCTTGCAGATCATTGAAGGGGAAATCAAGTTGAGAGAGGAAGTCCGTGAATTAGACCGGTCCAAGGCGGCGCTTCAAGAGGGCGCTTACCAGGCGTCGGGACTCGAACTGAGCGGTGCTCAGGATGAATGGGCCCGGCGGACCAGGGGGTTGGTCCGGGAAATTGATTCACTGCCGCGCCGGAATGATCCGTTGATCCAGCAACAGTCCTTGAAACTAAGCGAGGCGATCGTGGTGATGGACGAAGTGATCGAACGCCTCGCCCAGCCGGACACGGGCCCAGTCACGGTGGCGGCCCTCTCCGAAATTATCGAGATCCTCGTGGAGACCACGCGGGTTCCCAATGCCACGAAGGTCACCCCATCGGCGCCGAGCTCGATGCCCGCGCTTTGGTTGATGGGGAGGGGCGATGATGAGAGTCTTTCGCAGATCGACGTTCGAGCGCCGGGACAGGCCACAGGGAAAGCGGGGCGACGACTGCCGGAGGAATTCCGGCAGGGCCTTGATGCCTACCTGAATGCTCTCGAGCAAAACCGACGTTAAGGGGAGCATCGACATCATGAACTGGTTTGTTGAGAAGAACGATGCCACGCAGTGGCGCCTGCCCAAGGGGTGGCTCGAGCGGGGGAAGTGCTGTCGTCGGGGGGGAGGGTGGTTGCTGGCGGTGCTTGGGTGTTTTTTGATTCCGGGGGAGCGGTCGGTGAAGGCCCAGTCATCGGCCCTTCGTTATGGGGAAGGGGTTCCCCCTGCCGTCAGGCGGATCACCGAACGGGCCCTGGATTACCTGGCAACGACTCAGCTTCCGGATGGTAGTTGGGCGGGCTCTCAGAACGGGGCCGGGGTCACCGGGATTTGTGTGATGGGATTAATGGCGAGTGGTGAAGATCCTGATTTCGGGCCCTACGCCCAGGTGATCCGTCGAGCCTTGCGTCGAATCATCCTGGACCAGGATGCGACGACGGGACTGCTGACGGGCGAGGGGCACGGATCGATGTATCACCATGGGTTCGCTCAATTGGCGCTGTCCGAGGCCTATGGAGTGGTGAACGAGCGTCTCCTTTGGGAAGGAACGGCCATCCCGGTTGAGGACCGTCGCTCGATTGCCGAGGCCCTGGAATTGGCGATTCGGTGTGTGTTGACGGCTCAGAGGGAAAACGCATGGAAGGCGTGGCGCTATTCGCCCGGTTCAACCGATGCCGATACGACGGTTTCAGGGACGGTCCTGATGGGGCTCCTGGGAGCGCGCAATAGTGGGATCGAGATTCCTGATGAGGCGATCGAAGAGGCCCTTGGTTTCTTTCGGACGAATACCGGGCCCGATGGTAATGTGGCCTATCAACCCGGTCGGAGTCATGGGGATGGAATCACTCGAACCGCGATTGCCACGCTGGTCTACGCCGTGGCCAAGCGAAAACATTCAATGGAGTATCAGAGGGTGGCGGAATCCATTCGACGCCGTGCTGCCGAGAATGTGAATGCGCATCCCTTTTACTACCGGTACTACATGGCCCAAGCCTTGTTCCAGAGTGACTTGGAAACCTGGAAAACATGGAATCAGCGCATCACCGGTCAGTTGCAGCAGATGCAGGCCCAAGACGGCAGCTTTGCCAGTGGTTATGGAAAGGCCTATGCGACGGGAATGTCTGTGCTGGCGCTGGCGCTGAACTATCGGTTGCTGCCGGTCTACGAGCGATGAAGAGGATGACACATCGTTGGCTCAAGGCCGGCCCGTTTGGGGTTGCTTTGCTGTTGATCTCATGGGGAACCGCGATGGCGGCGGTCGAGGGGTCGTTGTTGGAGAACGGCGATTTCGAAAGGGGGGAAGGGTCAGTGGCATGGCGTTGGATCCAAACCTCGCAGACGCCCCCAGTGCGGTCCCGTGCCGAACCGCATCGGGGCGAGTATAGCCTTCACTGCCGGCTGGAGAACGAGGGCGCCAAGCCCAGTGAAGGCCATTTGATCCAGGAAATCCTCGGGGGAATCGCCCCCGGGGAGGAGTATCTCTTGAGTTTTTGGGTCAAGGAAGTTCATCGCGGAATCAGTTATGTCCAACAATATGCGGTGGAGTGGTATGACCAACGGGGAGTGCGCCTGCCGGGGCAGGGATTGAAGGATTTTCACTCGAATCGATCCAAATGGACCCGGTTTGAGGTGGCGGGGTTGATTGCCCCCGAGGAGGCGGTGAGTGCCCGGGTCCTCTTCCGCCTGGTCACCGGCGCCCTTCCCCAGGGAAGTGGTGAGGTCTACCTAGATGACATCGCTTTTCGACCGGCCGTGCTTCCGCCTCCGGGGAAGGCGATTTTATCGGACCCGGTCCTGGTCTGGAAAAACGGAGACGCGCTGCCGGGTCGAATGGTGAAGATCCAGGAGGGAACGCTTCACTGGGAGTCCCCCTTGTTCCAGGATCCGGTGGGGGTCTCCCTCGATGCCTTGGAGGCGATTCGATATCCCAAAACCCCGCTCTTGGAGCGCCATCCGTTTCGGATCGTGACATCTTCCGGCGACAACTTCCTGGCGGATCTCGTGGGGGCGGATGAATCATCGTTCACGATGGAGAGTCGTTTGTTGGGATCCTTCGACGTTCAGCGAAATGCGATTTATGCCTTTGACCGGATCGACAATCCCAATCTGATCTTTGAGGGCTCGAAATTCTCCGAGTGGGGGATCCGTCAAGATGGTCCCATCCGAAAGCTCCGTTATCGTGTATATGGATTGAGTCCCCAGCGGAATGCCTTGGAAAACCGGCCTGAATTTCCCCCGTTGGCGGAACGGGAGCCGGTGGCCAGCGGCCAGTATCCTGCGGGCTATTTGGATTTGAGTTTGGCGCAGAGTCGGCAGAGCTTCGCCATGGCGTTTGATGGTGAGATCCACCTTGAGGAGGAGGGGGACTACCAGTTTAGGGTGTGGGCCGATGACCAGGCCAAACTTTTCGTCGACGGGCGGCTGGTCAGTGAGTTCCTGGAGAACGGGCGTGCCCCGGGACGGGGCGGCCGCCGGGGCACCATTCGCTTGACGCCGGGTCCTCATGCCATTCGGGTTGAGTTCCTGCAGCGGGGCGGCGCGTTTCGATTGATCACGGAAATGACGTCTCCCTCGGGCCGCGTCCAATCGCTCGTCGGTCGAATTCAAGGCGCTCTCTGGGAGGCGGCTCCCCAGGGACAGCTTCGGACCCACCGCCGGCGTGCCAGGGTATTTCGTCCGGTGGTTCTCCCGGACCGTTTTGAATGTCATCTGGAACTGGAGGCGACCGGCGACCTTCGATTTGTTTTGGGGTTCGGACCCACGCCCGAGGATGCGTTGTCCGATGACGCCCCGAAGCTAGTGAAGTCGGGGGAGGAATTGTTGATCGTCCAGGGGGCCTTTTCGGAGAGGGTGGTCGTGGTCGCTCCGGATCGTCCAAGGGTGAGCCTTCGCTTGAGCTATGACGCCGCCACCCAACGGCTTCAGATCTTCGAATCGTCCGGTCGACTTTTGTCGGAGTGGCCAGCGGTAAGCATTGGAACGGGGAAGTCGGGGGTGATGTTGCAGAATCGAGGGAACGATTTGACGGTGCGGAGGCTGGATTTCTATCGCAAGCGGGACGTTGTGAACGAGGGCGCGGTGGCATCGGACAAGGCGAGGGTGCATTTGGTGGACGGCCGGGTTCTCTACGGGCGGCTCGGAATGAGGGATGGGGCTCCGGTAGTCCGGGCGGAGGACGGTAACGAGTCACCCTTGGCCGATCACGCCATCGAACGGGTGATTGATCCCAGTGTCAATCTCGGTCTCCGCGCCAAGGGAGGAGAAATGAGATATCAGGGGGGAACGACGCTAAGAGGCGAGTTGATCTCGGCCAATGGGAGCTCTGTCCTCATCCGGACGGCCTTTTCCAGGGCACCGATCGAGGCTTCGTTAAGAGGGATTGAAGCCGTGATCCTTGATGCCACTCCGGGGGATCGGGAATCCGCCAGCGAAGGATTGGATCAACTCTTCACTCAGGCGGGCATGCTGCGAGGCCAACTGATTTTCGATCACCGAGCGGATCCCTTCGGATGGCGTCCGGAGGGAGGGACCGCCACCGTGAGGTTGGCCGAGACCGGCGGGATGCGGATCGAGCGAAGCTCGAAGCATCGCGGGGAAGGGGATGTGATGGGCGGGGGGCTTTATCCCGACCGAGTGCACCTGAGGAATGGAGATGTCTTTCCGGCGAAGGCCTTGGCTTTTGACTCCCATTCCATCCGAATGGAATCTCCCTTTTTTTCAGCCCGGACGCTCCAAGCCGACGCCTTGAAAGGCATTGAGTTTTCGGGATGGAGGGACTTTGACGAAGCGGAAGAGGAGCGCCGGGCGAAGGCATGGGAGGAGGCCATTGGGGGCACGGTTGCATCCCTGACGCAGAGGGGCAGGCCTGGTTCCTTGGAACGGGCGCTCCTGGTGCCTCGTGCGTTTCGTCAAACGCCATCCACCCATATCGTTCAAGCGAAGAACGGGGACATGCGCCGTGGCACCCTCCGCTCGTTTGATGCCAGCACTCTCGAGTTCGAATCCAGGTTCAAGCCCACGAGGATTCCGAGGCAGTTGGTCGTGCGGATTGTTGATGTGAGACCGGGGGGCGGCGCTCATGATCCCCAGCAAGGGGAGGGGGACGACGATCCGTTTGGGGTCGCGACCGAAGGCATTCGAACGGTGATGAGCGATGGATCGGTGATCACGTTTCTCCCTCAATCAGCGGATGACCAAATGCTTTATGGGCGGGCCTCCGTCTATGGGGAGGTCAAGCTTCCCTTGAGAAGGATTTCAGAGATCACCGTGGGCGATTTCGAATTCGAACGGTTTGAGGAAAAATTCGGGGCATGGAGCTCCCGTCCTGCCCCGGAGCCTCAATGGGACGAGGGCCATTGACGAGGGGCGATGATTCCACCGGGGAGCTGATTGAGAGGCAGAGGGCGTTTCTCAACGCTCAGCCGGCGGGGTGTCGATCCGGCAAGGTCATTCCTGGATTCCTGAGGAGGGAGCGGGGGTGGGTTGAGGCGAAACGATTCGGAAGAATTTTATGTCCTCCGAGCTCTCAAACTCGGCGAAGGCGGGTCCGGTTTGGAGGGCCGGTTGCAAGGTCCAGATCGTCTCCCAAGGTGCCTCGGCAAGAAAGGGTCGTTGTTGCACCTCGTAGTAACGCCCCGAGAGGACATCGAAGGTCAGCCGGATGCGCCCTGCTGAGTAGGTGATCGTTTGGATGGAGAGCCCACTCCGGGGATCGAACGGATCACTTCTCAACTGGAATTCCTCTCGATTCGTCAACCCGTCGTCGTCGGCATCTTCCTGGGCATCAAGGGCGTTCTCCTGATTCAGTCCGACCAGGCGTTCCCATCCGTCGGGGAGTCCATCCTGGTCTTGATCGCTGTCATTGCTGGCTCCGGGCGAGGGACGATCGAGCGGGGTGGGGAGGCTGCCCCCGTCGGGTTGGAACCCTTCGGAACGATCGGCGTTTTGAGGACCAAAACGAATCGCATCAATGATCGTTCTCGTGTCGGATGACAGCAAGAGGTCCTCGCCGTCGGCTGAGAGCTTGAAGTCCACATGGCGGGCATTCTCAGTGGGATTGCCGTCGGCAATCAACTGGACCCAAGCGTGGTGGCCGCTGCCGAGAAAGGACAGGTTTGGCAGTGGGTGTTGGAAGGGGCGGAGGCGATCGTCGGAGAGAAAGAATCCCGAGAGGTCTACGATGCCTTGGGTGGGATTGTAGAGCTCAAACCAATCGGGGCCCTCAGTGGCACTTGCCAACCACTCGTTGAACCGGACCCGGGTGGCATCTCCCAGGCGGGCCGCCTGGTTCGCCAGGCCGGGAGTCGGTTCCGCAGGATGCCAGGAGGCGTCGAAGCCGATTCGGGCGATGGAGATATCGGGGGCCTGGAATCCAAACGAAACCTGATCGATCACCCGGGTCGAGTCAGGGGCGCGCTCGAGGAGCAGCACCTGATCGCCGGAGGCACTGAGACCGAAGCCGGTATTCCGATCGTCGGGATCCCGGGTGCTGTCAAAACAGATCACCATTCGAGCAAGGGGAGCGATGATGGTGTCGGGGGGGAAGGACCAGGGATCGGCGCGGTCCAGATGATCGGTCAGGGCGAGCTGGGAGAGCGTGACGGGGAGAGTCGAGGTGTTGTAGAGCTCGACCCAATCCGAGACCCGTTGATTCGCGGCGGCGGGAACACTTTGGTTGCTGGCAATGATTTCGCTCAGCTGGACGGGGTGGGGTTGCTCGGTGAGGGAAGGGTTCGGTTGGCCGGGGTTCGGCACCGGGAAGCTGGCCCGTTCGAAGTTCCGGCCCCGGCCTTCGGACCATCCGGTTCGTTGAGGGCCGTAGGCGTAGACGTCGATCGATTGCCCCGATGAGCGGCTGAGCGCCAGTGCGGAGGGTTGACTGGATAGGCCGAAGCTCAAGGCACGAGCCCCCTGGATGGACTCGGGGTTCTCGGCCAGGGTCAGAAACGCGTTGGGGCCGATGAAACTAAGCGCCGGGAAACCCTGTTTTCGGGGATCGATCTCGGGCGCATCGCTCAGGCAGACCTCTTCGAGGGGAATCGGAAGAGGGCTGTCGTTGACCAGTTCCACAAATTCACCGACCGGATCGTTGGAAAGCGGTCGACTGAGAAACTCCGAAATGCGGAGGGCTTGCGGCGTGCCGGTGAACAAGAATTCGTTTTCACCAAGCGGTGTGGGCAAGGCCAGTCTCCACCGACCGGCCCGAGACTTGGCCAGGGTGGCCTGCGGGGCTTGAAGTCCATAGGTCAGCGAGTCGATCCGTTCCCCTCTGGGGTTGGAAAGAATGACGGATTCCCCGGTCGCGGAAAAACGGAAGGGAAGGGAGGAGGGGTCCGGTGAGGATCCGAAAAAGATCAGGGAACCCCTTGCAGGGAGGAGCGTGCCCTCGGGGATGAGGAACTTGTCGGGAACCTTGGGGGTATCGCTCAGGTGGTAGCCCGAGAGATCAACGGGGCGGTCGATGCGGTTGCGCAGTTCGATCCAGTTGCCGTTTGAGCCGTCCGGAGCGCTTCCCCCCGCGCTCAATTCGCTCAATTCCACTCGCGGGGCATTTTGATCGAAATCGAGCGTGATGAATTCGGTCCCCAGGATGCGGCCAGAGGGCCCGTAGAGGGCGACTTGGAATTCCTGAAGTTGTGGCTCGGTCGCCACGGGTCGCCATTCTCCGCCGTTGGGGATGGTCTGCACCGGCAGGGAGGCATCGAGGCGGGTGGAGCGGATTTCGAATCGGGCGCCGCCGGGTGCCCAGAGCGGCAGGAATCCCCCGGAGAGGGGCCAGCGGGATCGGGTGGTGTGGCTGAGATCGGGAAAGGCGTCGGCCGTTGCGCCGAGATCATAGGCGGAGTGTCCTGCCCTTGGAAGGGGCCCATCGCGATCGATCCTCCAGCCGCCTTCCTCGCCCGAGAGACCGAGGTGGTCAGCGGGGACCACGGCAGTGGCCAGGTTCATCGACTGATCACTGAGGTTGCTTCGGAGGGTCTCGATCAGCATGCCCTCGGCGGGGAACGAGAGCACCGAGCCGTTCGGCGTGTTTCGATGGAGATTGTTGATGTATTCAAGGGAGATGGTTCCCGAAGGGATCTGGAGCACGGCGTTGGCAATGGCATCAAAGGTATTGTTATGGGCCCTCAAGGAAACCCGTCCTCGGGCCTCGATGGCTCGCGCGCTCTGAGAGAAGATGTTGCGGGCTAGGGTGATCATCAGCGGTTCCGGTCGATTTTCATGGATCACGGAGAGCAACGAGTGGGCCTCGGGAGCGAGAGCCCCGATCAACTGGTTTGCCATCAGGCTTGCTGGTTGGTCGATTAATTGAATGGCGTCGTGATGGGCCCAGACAAAGTGATTGGAATGGAGCACGAGTGAACTCGCTTGGTCGGGATGGGAACGGCACTGGATGGCGGGATGAAGCGATAGGGTGCCGGTGAATCGACAGTCCTGGATGGTGGTGGGTTCTCCGGCAGGAGGATTTTCCAGCCGGACTCCGGCCTCGAAGAATTGGCATCCCTCCAAGGTGATGGCGGAGTCACGGGCGAAGAGGGCGCTTCCCGCGACCTCTCGCCAAATCGACTGGCTGATGTGGAGGGTGGCGCTCGTCGTCGTGATGGCATCGGCATTGGGTCGGGTGCCTTCGATGATGAGGTGCTCCAGATGAGCCGATGCCTGAGGTCGAATCTCCAGGCCATGCCATCTGGCACCGCTGACAGAGGTGAAGACAACGGGTTGAAGCGGTCGACCAAGAATCCTCAAATGTCCTTCGATGACGAGGCGGCCCTTTGGCCCAAATCTCACCTCAACTCCCGGCTCGATTCGAAGTTCGATGCCTGCGGGTACCCTCAACGGATGATTGATGATTCGGGCAGGGTCGCCGGTTTTCCAGGTGGTCTGGGTCGTCAGGGCGGGGCTCCGAATGAGACTTGTCTTTGTGATCGGCACCTCGATTTCGAACCCTTGTCGGTCGAGGGTTGCCCCCCGGCGGTCGAATGCCTCGACGGTGAACCGATTGCGTCCCTTCTCGAGCGGTAACGAGGGGGCGGTCCATCGGATGAGGGATGGATCCCAGGTGGCGTTTTGTCCGTTGACTTTGACGGTCACCGTCCGAGTGGGATTGCTCGTTCCCCAGAGCCCCTCGACGGAGGTGGTGCCGGCCGGGGCGCGATAGATGGAGCCCTCTCTTGCCAAGGGCACTTCGGAGGTGAGCGTTTGGTTGACGGTCGCCAGGATAAAGCGACTTCGAGCGGCTGCAAACTCGATGGCCTGAGTCTGGCGAGTCGAGGGCACATTGCTCTCCTGCAGGAGGCGATCAAGAAAGGGGCGCAAGCGTTCCGTGGAGAGGGGGCCGGTGGCCAGCTCGACCAAGTTCGAATAGAAAAGAGGGGCGAAGGCGGGCCAATTGAGCAAGCGGCGGGTGACGGGGCCCCGGTTCGCTTCCCAGAGCGAGGCGTGGGGATCCGCCGGGGTGTCGCCTTGGCCGAGGATCGTGTCCTGGTCGTAGGGCAGGAGCCGGAAGCGTCCATCCTGTTCCGATCGGTAGAGATAGTAGTCATCGCCAAAACCATTTCCCAAGGCGGTTTCCTTGTTCACGTAGAATGCCTCGACGGCGAGAAAACGAATCCATTGCGGCAAATCGATCCACCGATCGACCTCTGATTCGAAGGTTTCGTCGCTCGATTGGGAAAGCGCCTTGGTGAGTGAGATCAAATCGGTCCAGTCGTCCTGGGTTCGATTGGTTTCTTTGAAATAGACCTTTCGGTAGGGGGTGGGGTCCTCGCCGAGGTAGCTGAAGTCGGCCTCGTTCTCACCGTAGCGGATCCCGCGATAAATGTTGGCGTTGTCCAATCCGGCTTTGGCGGCAAAGTCGGCGTTCATCACGTCATTGGCGGCGTACATTTCGTAAGTCGGGAATGCGTTTGGGGCCCGGAGCACCCCATTGAGGTAAACGCGGCCGAGTCGTGAGGGAGCGGAGAGAAGTCCGACGTGGCGGGAGAGCGCACTTCCCATCACCTGGACCCAGGGGAATTGCGCGTTGAGATTGAGCTTCTCGGCCCTCCGCCAAAGATCGTCGGTGGCAAAATCAACTCGGAAATTATTGGGACTTCGCTGTCGGCTTCCGTTCCCCCGATTCCTCACTTCCACCTGGTGTCGCACCCGGTATTGTCCGTCGTAGTAGGAAATGAAGGTGGCGGGAAACCGTCCATCGCTGAAAATCTGTTGATTGCGGATGACCTCTCCGGCGGCATTGGTGATCCTGGGTTGGACGACATCGAGAAAGCGTTGACGTTCGGAGGGCGGCATGAGGATCCGATACTCGGGGGTCTTGGAGTTCCGGGGGCGATCGTCCACAATCAAAAACGCGTTGGCATTCTGGATTCGGTCGGGAAGCGTTGGGCTGGGCCAGGTGGTGCGATGATCCTGAGGGTCGCGGGCCTCGATGTAAAACTCGATGAGCGAACGATCCGGTTGGGCGGGGATGGTGACTTCATAAAGGCGGTGATGGGGATCATCGCCAGGGGGCGGGGTCATGAGGAGGGGTTGGAAAGGCGCCTGGTTCACCGCATAGTGAAGCGTTGCCGTGGTTCCGGTGATCGCTTCGTCGGCGATCTCGACTGAGACGCGAATCGCTTGATGAGAGGTCGGAATGGGGGGGTGGTGGCGAACCTGGCCGATGAGAGGTGCGGCATTAGAAGTGGCCGTGCTGTTGGACCGGGCTGGGGTTCCGTGGGGCTGCTGGCTGGAGGTCCAATTTCGGCCCCAATCGTTGGGCAGGCGCCATTGCTGCAGTTCGAGCGACGGCCCCCGGCCGTCGTGTTCGGCGATCCACTGGATGCCCTTGACCCCGCGAAAATCGGTGGCCCATCGGCGTTTGGCGAAGGCTCCTTCGTTGGCGAAGCGGACGTCCTGCATTGTCTCGCCTTGCGCATCCACGAGTCGGATACGTTCGCCACGATCCCGGAGTCGGCCCCGCCAAGGTCCGAAAACAGAATCGGGATCAAGGGTGGCATGACGCTTGAGAAGCGCGCTGGGGTTGGCAGCGACGATCAGAAACGCCTGGGCACCGATTTGAGCGGCTGGAGGGAACTCGAAGTCGATCCCGGAGCGTAGTTGCCACTGAGAGAGATCGATCGGTGTCGGGGTGGGGTTGTAGAGCTCGAGAAACTCTTCCTCGCTGCGGTCGTCGGCGGGGTGATAGTGGATCTCCGTCAGCAGGGGTTGGGCGTTGGTTCCCCAAACCACCCAGAAAAGGTGAAGCGCCCATCGGATCAGGCACAAGGCTTGGCCACGGGTCGCCCTTTTCATTGGAAGCATTGCCAGGAGTGGACCATGAGGCATCATCGGTTCAATGGCAAGCAGTCGGACTAGAATTCGACCCGAAGTCGATAGTAGGCTTGGGACTGCGGTTGGCGAACCTCAGTGGTTTGCAAGGAGGATCGGTTGATGGGTTCAAATTGACGAATGGGCGACCAAGGCCCGGCGGGGGTATCAGCGCGATCGAGCTGATACCGGCGTCGGGGTTCTTGCTGGAAGCTCAGCGTTTGAACATTGGGCGCGTCGGAGTGCAACCACTCGATGCGAAAGGCGCTGCTTGGATCGAGCGGATTGGTGCCAGATAAGAATTCGCTGCGATTGGATTGACCGTCGTGATCGGGATCAGCTTCAGGGACGATACTGAGGAGATCCACCAACGCATCGTGAGGATTGGAGTTGATGATCCGAGTTTCCCATTGGTCTGGCAAGCGATCCGCGTCGAGGTCGAGCGGACTTCGGCTGTAGCAATCGAGATCGAAGGAAAACGGCGCTGAGTCCAGGTCCGGAGCAAAGGCTTGGACGGCGACCAGGTTGTCCCCCGAATGAATGGATGGAATGGATTCGACGGGGATCTCGATGGTCTCTTGAGAGTCCGTTTGGATGGCCGTCGCCGTGTGCGGCACGAAGGTGTGGGGATCCCCTTCCATCCCTCGTCGGACAAGTTCGTATCCGTTGAACCAAAGAATGAATCCCCCCTGAATCCGAGTCCGCATCAAGAGGGCATCGACGGATGCAAGGCGTTCAAGATGAAGGATTCGGCGGAGGGAAATCGAGGGGGATTGGTCTGGCATGTCCGGGAGACGGGTTGCCAGGTCCTCGCGTCCGTGGCCGATCGGGGTGGTGGCGGGTCGCCAATCCTCGTCATTGAAGTCAGGGTGGTGCCAGGCGGTGGCCGGTTGACTGGGTGCCTCAGATCCGGAACGAAGTCGCCAAGGGGATTCCTCCGAGAAGAGGGGAGTGAGTTGGGTCAGACCGGGTAGACGGAGGGTGAATTCGCGATGGGAAGCGACCGCTTCGGCGGATCGATGGGGCGTGATCCGAAGTTGGACTTCGCCCGCGGTCCAGGCGATTCCCGATTGAGGAAGGTGGATGGGGAATACCGCGACCGTCTGTCCAGGAGAGAAGCTTACCTGTTTGCGGGGAAGGTCGTATCGCGCTTCTGCTCCCGGCGTTTGAGAGACGACCTCGACGTGGGCGTCAACCAATTGGCTTGAAAAAAGACTGAGACCGACCGGAATGTTCACTTGAGCTTCGTTGAAGGAAGGGGTCCTCTCTTTTTCCAGGAATCCGATTCCAACCTGTTGGTCAGGATGGGTCTGAAACGCTCGTAATCGGAGTGCGTCTTCGGGTTGGGTAAGCCACTGGCGATTGTCGGGGTGTCGGTCGAGCCCTTCGCTCAAATGGTTTTGATGGATGAAGAGGTGGTCGAAGTCCTCCTCCCAGAGCGTCGCCGTCAGCCCCCAGACATCACGGTGGTTGAAAATTGAAAGCGAGCCTGTGGATTGAAGCCGTCCCTGATGTTGGCGAAAGTAGTTGTCGCCGAACCGCAAGCCGACCAGGTTGCCCGTGAGGAGGGAGTCCCTCACTTGAACCTGGGGTGAGAGGTAGCCGGCTTCAACCCCCTGTCCGTTATTCAGGAAGACGGAGTCCGAGATGGTGACCCGCTTATTGACGCCGGAGAGCGCCATCCCTTCGTGAAAACACGATTCGAACCAGCACCGTTCGACCGTGACCTCGCCGGGGCTGTCGGCACCCGCATCGATTCCGTCGTCTTTGGTCCAGCCGACCAAGGTGTCCCGGATGTGGTGAGTACCCGTTGTGAAGTAGATCGCATCGTTGTCGCCGTCCACGAAGGACGGGTCGTCGACGGGAAACTCGAGCAAGGCGCTGTGGCTGATCTTCACCGAACCGCCGTTGAACTGCCCCACCGTTTGGCATCGTTGAATCAGGACATGGTCGAGTTCAACGGAGGCGTTTTTGCCGTTCAGCGCTTGTCCCTGGTGATCGATCCAGTAGGTATGGTGAAACTCGGCTTGGCTGCCCGAACCGAGAAAGAACGTCGCCTGCTCGGGACGGTGGGAGGGGGAGTCTCGATGGGTGCGGAACCAACTCCGGTCGGCACCACTTCCTGTCAGTATGGCATGTTCGAATCGGAGGGTTGAGGTAGGTCGAGGGAGAATGCAGCCGCCCCATGCGGCCTGGCCAGGCATCGGTGAAAAGAGCACGGGCGATTCGGGAAGACCGGTCACCTCGAGCCGCCCATCGATGATGAGATTCACATCAGGCCCGAGGACGATCACGCTCCCCGCGCCAATCCTCAATGTGGCCCCGGCGGAGAGGCGGAGGTCGGAATGAATCTGGATCCGAGAATCGGAGGGCCATTGGGTGTCGGTGTTGATTTGCCCGGGGGCGGTGGTCCAGGGGGTCGTTTTTTCCCGAATCACCGACCAGGGCGCGGCTTGTCCGTGAATGATTGCCGTGCCCTGTTGGCCGCTTTGAGTGAGCGAGGCTGGGATCCATGCAGACCCAACGCCTCGCCGAAGGGTGATGGTTTGGTCGGTGCCACCCAGGACGAGACGGCCGTTCACCCGACGCGTTGTCCCGTCGTTGTTTCGAACCCAGGCAATGAGCGGGAGCGGGAGTCCGGCGGGCAGTCGGGGGGGATAAACCAGTTGAAGGTCAGCCCCTTCGAATTCGGCGGCCGCCGAAGCGATCCAGGGGTGAGGGGTCCAAGGACTGAGTCCCCACTCGCTCCCGCCACGGATGGCATCTTGAACGACGTAGCGATAGATTCTTTCTTCCTCCTGACCGGTTGCCTCGTGGGTCCGGATCACTCGGAGGCGATGATAGCCCTGACGGCTGACGTGGGATTGGGAGGGGTCTATTTCTCGCCCATCGATCCATGATTGATAGGTGTAGTGGGGGGCAATGAGCACTTGGAAGGTGACTTGATCAATATAGGTGGATCGGTCCCTCAAGTTTTCGACGAGGATTTCAGCCGTCAAACCACAGCCAAGCGTGAAAAGGGCGCCACCGATGAGGCAGAATCGGTTTGGTCGTTTCTGTGCGAGCGTGAGAGAGCGGTGTTGCGTGTTCAATCGATTCGTTGTTCTTGTCTTGCAGTGCTGGTGACAATTAAGCTCATCATTCTGGCTTAGACAAAGCGAAATTCGGTTGTTTGCAGAAGCAACTCTTGTGCCGGAGCCTTGCGGTCGGGGTTTCGTGATCCGTCCTTGTCGGACTGAAGGAATTGTGGGTGGTCGAAACAGTGACAGCGGGCAGCGGCGAAAGTTTTCTTGGAACGAGAAGGGTTCATTGTGTGAGGGCTTTCTGGGGATTGCTGGGAGCCATGGTGGCTTGGGAAGTCGAGGCGGATGTGGTCATCAACGAGTTGCACTACCATCCTGCCGACCCTCTGTCCCGACATGAATTCGTCGAACTTTACAATGCGGGCGAGCGGAGCGTGGATGTGTCGAATTGGTCCCTGCATGGAGCCGTCGGGTATACGTTTCCGGAGAAGACCCTGATCGGTGCGAATCGGTTTCTTGTGGTGGCGGAAGACCCGGACTCATTAAGCCGAGAGTTTGAGGTCTCAAGTTTGGGGCCGCTTCAGGGTCGGTTGAGCAACGAGGGGGAGACCCTTCGGTTAGTGAACCAAGAGGGTCAAACCGTTGATGCCGTGGCCTACCGGCCGGGATTTCCGTGGCCGAGCGGGGCCGTCGGGGAAGGGTCCTCTCTTGAATTGGTTCACCCCGGCCTTGATAACCACCTGGGAGGGGCGTGGCGTGCGTCCGGTTTTGTGGGGCGGCGGTCCCTCCAGGAGACGGTCCATCAACTCCAAATGGATCGGACCCCGAGGATGAGGCCGACCCCTGGCAAGGTCAATTCCACCTTCCAGATCGAACCACCTCCCGTCGTTCTGGGGGTCGGCCACCACCCGCGCCGTCCCACCGGTCGCGATCGCCCCGTCATTGAAGTGGCCACTCGACATCGGACGGCGATTCCCGCCGTGGTGCTTCTGGTTCAGACCCTGGGCCCGGGTCAATACCAGCCGAGCCGGTTGCCGTTGGAGGTTTCCGAACTCAGGGCCCATCCCGACCAAACCGGTCCGGTCAACGAGGCTTTCGCCGATCCGGACGGGTGGCAGCAATACGAGATGAGGGATGACGGGATTGTCCCCGACCGGTTGGCGGACGACGGTGTCTTTACCGTCCAGCTTCCCGCGCTGCCTCACCGGACCCTCGTCCGTTACCGTGTCGAGGTGGTTGGGGGCGGGTCCCTTGGTCAAAAACTCGTTCTCCCTTTCACCGATGATCCTCGGCTTAATTTTGCTTACTTTGTTTATGATGGGGTGCCGGCCTATCAGACGACGGCGCGATCCCTGCTCCCCGAGGGGAAGGGCAGTTGGCATTCGGTCGAAACAATGACCTCGTTGCCGATTTACCATTTGCTGACGCGTGAGGAAGATTTTTTGACGGCCCACGGCTACGACCCTTCGGATCGTTTACGGCCGGAAGATTCCCGGGCTCGCAGGGTGTTCAACTGGGAAGGCGCGCTGGTGTATGACGGGACGGTATATGATCATGTCCGCTATCGTCTGAGGCAGAAAAACGATCGCTACAATGCGGGTGGGGGGGGGAAACGAGCGCTTCGATTTCGATTCAATCGGAGCCAGCGTTTTCGGGCGAGGGATGAACGCGGTGAAATGGATCCGGTGCCTTGGCGCACCCTCAACTTGAGTAAGCTTTCCGATGGCAAGCGAAACCATAACTTCGGATTGCCGGAATCGATGAATTCCTGGCTGTGGAACCTGGTCGATGTGCCGGCTCCCCGCACGCATTATGTCCAGCTGAGGGTCGTTGATCGCCGGGAGGAGGCCCCGGGTGGAGCGGCGGGACAATACCACGGGGACTTCTGGGGCATGTTCCTGGCCATTGAGGATTATGACTCTGGGTTCGTGGCCCGGCATGAACTCCCTGACGGCAATCTCTACCGATTGAAGGACGGCACGCTGGAGGGGGGGGAGATCAAGCGTCATCAGGGGCGGGAGTCCGTTCCCGGCGATCAGGATTTTCAGAATATCCTCCAGCATTTGCGCCCCGAACGAAACGCTCGATGGTTGCGCCGACATGTCGATTTTGAGCGTTGGAACCGCTACCACGCCGTCGCTGAGGCGGTCCGGCACTACGATTATTGGCCTAATGACCTATTCCTGAAGAACCGCGCCTGGTTTTTTGAACCCTCCCCGGAGACGCCCTTGGGGAAGCTCTGGGTCCTGCCATGGGACTCGGACACAACCTGGGGGCCGACTTGGGGGGAAGGTGTGGACTATCCGAAGCAGGCTATTTTTGGGGGTGACGGAAAGCCGGGATTTAAGACTGATTACCGTAATTTTTTGCGGGAGTTCAGGGATCTGGTTTGGACCCGGGAAATGATCGAGGGGAGGCTCGATGTCTTGGCCGCCCTCATTGGACCACTGGCACAGGCCGATCTCGATCGATGGATTGGCGCACCCTTTGGCCGGGACCCGGGCTACCGGCGGCTCGAGAAGAAAGTCGCTGACATGAAGGCCTTCGCCTTCGAGGGGTGGGAGGAACGGGTCACCTTCTACGGGGTGGATCCGGCGGTTCCCGAGGGTGGAAGGGCCCGCTTTCTCGAAACCCTGGCGGCATCAGAAAGGGATGGCCGGTCGACGCCTGATCGGCCTGTCGTGCATTACGTCGGACCGCTTGACCAAGCGGCTGATGAACTCGTTTTCTTGGTGCGCCTGCAGGAGCAAGCGTTTGAAAGCGATCCGACTCGAGCGCTGGTATCCTATCGGATTCGCTTGGCGGATGTGAGTCCGGATGTCAGCGATGCGGTCGGTCTCCCTCCCGGTTCCAAAGTGGAATGGCCGGCTTTGTGGCGGTCCCGGGAGATCCCCTTGGAAGGGCCGACGAATCAGGTTCAGCTTGCGACCGGACTGGTCCAGGAGGGAAGGGAGTATCGGCTTCGCAGCCAGGTCCGGCGGGTCACGGGGCAGTGGAGCCGTTGGTCGGAACCGGTGGCGATCATTCCAAGCGCTCCCGGGGAGGCGGTCCCTCCCGCTCTCCGGCTCAGCGAGATTCTCTATCATCCCCACGATGACCAAGCGCTCGAATTTGTTGAACTGGCGAATCTGGGAAAACGGCCTGTGTTCCTCAATCATCTTGAGTTGCGGGGGGGGGTGCGATTTGACCTAGCGGATTCCCGACGGAGGGTGGTGTGGCCAGGCGATCGGTTGCTGATCGTCCAGAATGAATTTGAATTTGCTCGGGCCTTTCCATCGGCGAAAGACAAGGTTCTCGGGCAATACGGGGGACGATTAGCCAATGGTGGAGAGCGTTTGAATATCACGGTCAATGATCAGTGGTTCCAGAGCCTCGCCTACGATGATGATTGGTATCCCCCTACGGATGGAGAGGGATTCTCGTTGGAGGTGGTGCCAGGAATGGAGGGCGAGAGCCGGGGTGCTCTGAAAGAGGCTTGGCGCGCTTCTCAAGCCAAGTTTGGCACGCCGGGAACGGTGTCGACCCGGCGAGATGTTGACGGAGATGGGCTTCCTGATTTATGGGAAATCGGGCAAGGCTTGGACCCGAGAAACTCGATGGATGCGGGGGAGCTGACTTCGGCGGCGGATGGGGAGGGGCGATGGTCTTGGTTTGATTTGTGGTCGGCGACCCGTTGCCATCCCATTCTCGATCCGCCACTTCAAGTGTTCTGGCAAATCGAATCGGGTCGTCTCATGCTCCGGGTTTGCGCGCAATGGGTTTTTGAGATCCAGCCGCGTTCCCCCGTGCCCCGGGTCCGCTTCCAGCGGTCTCTCGGGCCCAGTCAACCTTGGGAGGATTTGAGCCCTTGGATGGAGGATTACGGGGCGGGGGCACGGTTTTCCGTGCCCATCGATTCGGACGATGGGATTCAACTCTTTCGGGCCGTGGTCTCCTTTGCAGCGGAAGCGGGTTCCGAGTAACCAATGGCTTCCCCAACGAGATTTCCGTCCAGGGGCTTCAGACGGGTGATTGTTACAGTGATGTGACTGATATTTTTGAAGAAGAGCGTAACATTATCCCGGATCGAGTGATCTTAAATAGGACGAGGTCATGGCTGGTCCCTCTGCCGCCAATGGCCATTGAGTCCGGAAATCGGGCTCGAATCCGCTTAGCGGGATTTTCCGTTGGGATCAAAGCGTGATGTGCAACAGTATGTTCGAGAAATTTTTCATCAAGACGAAGACCTGTTGGGGCCCAATGATGGGGCTCGGGTTGTGGGTTTTGACGGTCGGCATTGGCTGTGGTTCCAACAAGGCGGCCGAGGAGTTGGAGTTGGCAAAAAAGAAGGCGGCTGCGGCGACCAAGCCCGTGTTGGTGGAGGTGGGACAAGTCCGGAGGGGCATGATCGAAGCGCTCCTGGAACGGTCCTCTGCTCTAGAGGCGGAGGCACAGGTGCAGGTGCTCGCTCGGACGCAAAACCCGGCCATCGAACTCGTGGTCGAGGAAGGGGACGTCGTGGAGAAGGATCAGGTGCTTCTCCGACTCGAAAGCGATCGGCAGCTAAACGATTACCAGCAGGCACTGAGCCAGCTCGATGAAGCCCAGATCGAGTTTGATCGCCAGAAGTCACTCTACCAGCAAAAGCTGATCAGCGAATCGGAGTATCGCAATGCCAAGTTCACCTTCAACCGGGCTGAACTCACCGTCGAGACCGCCAAACGACAGCTGGACTATACGGAGGTGAGGGCGCCGATCCGTGGTACGATCACCAGTCGGACCGTGAAAGTCGGTGATCAGGTGAATCTGGGGACCCCGATTTTTGAGATCATAGACCTGGAATCGACGGTTGCCGTGATTCATGTGCCGGAGCAATACCTGCCGAAATTAAAGGTGGATATGGAGGCGCGCTTGACGTCGACGACGTACGAGGGAGAGACCTTTGCTGGATTCGTGAAGCGAATCTCGCCAATTGTCGAGGCCCGGGCGGGCACGGTGAAAGTGGTGGTGGGATTGAAGGACCTGGGCCCGCTTCGGCCGGGGATGTGGGTGGACGTCGAGTTGGTTCTCGAATCCAAGGACGATGCCCTCTTGATCGCCAAACGAGCGATCGCCTATGACAACGATCAAACCTATGTCTTCAAGGTCGTGACCGATACCAACGGCGTCATGCGGGCTCAGCGACAACTGGTCCTGCCGCTCAATTCAGATCACCAGCATGTCGAACCCTCGGGCGGCTTTGCATTGGGAGAGGAGATTGTGGTCGCGGGTCAGTCTGGATTGAAGGAGGATTCGGAAATCCGGGTGCTGGAGGAGGCGAACGATGGAGAAAGCCTTGCCAGCGCACCGGTCCGTCGCGTTCCTCCCGATGAAGACGCGAAATCGGTCAGTGAATAGGCCTTCAGGCGCAACGACCGAGGGTATGGAACCGCCTCACAAGAGTCCGAGCTTCATGACCGATCGTCCGGTGGCGGTCTTGATGGTTTTCCTGGCAGCCGTGGTGTTTGGCTATTTTTCGCTGGGCCAACTCCCGGTCACCCTGATGCCCGAGATGAGCTATCCGACGCTCACCGTACGCACCGAGTATCCCGGGGCGGCTCCGGAAGAGGTCGAGAATGACATCAGCCGACGGATTGAGGAGCAACTGGGAGTCGTCAGCGGCTTGAACGAAATCAGCAGTATCAGCCGCGCGGGCGTGAGCGATGTGGTGATGGAGTTTGTTTGGGGGACCTCCATGGTGGAGGCCATTCAGAATACTCTGGAAAAGCTGGACACCGTTCGGTTGCCACGAACCGCGGAGAAACCCCTCCTCTTGCATTACGACCCTTCCTTGGACCCGGTCATGGAGTTGAGCCTATCGGCGGCCCCATCAAAACGGGACGGCGTCGAGAAGGCGTCCGACCGGGTTCAGCCGGGACTCGACAATGCCGGGGCCAGGCGGCTTCGCCGAATTGCCGAATTGCAGGTCAAGCGGGCCCTCGAACCGATCACGGGAGTGGCCGCGGCACGCGTGCGGGGAGGGCTGGAGGAGGAGATTCATGTTCTGATTGATTCAGCGGAGCTGGATCGGGTGAATATTTCGATTGGTCAGGTTCTGAGCCGGTTGCAGGCCGAGAATATCAATGCCGCCGGTGGGCGAATCCGAGAGGGGAATGCCGAGTATATGATCCGAACCATCAATGAATATGAAACCCTCGAGGAGATCGCCGATACGATCGTTTACCGCCAGGACGGACGAGAGATCCGGCTGAAGGACTTGGGCGAGGTGGTGTTTGGACAACGGGACCGGGAAATGCTCACCCGGACTAATGGCGGGGAAAGCGTGCAGATCGACGTATACAAGGAGGCGGATGCGAACATGGTCCTGGTGGGCGAGCGAATCAAGGAGGCGCTTGGGTCCACGACGACTTCGGCTCGCACGACCATCGCGGGACGACTGTTCAAGGAAGAGAATGTGGTTTTGCAGTTGGTGGCGGACCGGTCGGTCTTCATCGACAATAGCATCAAGGAAGTCAAGAGCACGGCCGTTGCGGGCGGCGTGTTGGCCATCGCAGTGTTGCTGTTGTTTCTTCGGGACCTCCGCACGACATCGATTATTGCCGTCAGCATCCCGATCTCTATCTTTGTCACCTTCGCTCCCCTGAATCTTCTGGGGGTGTCGCTCAACATCATGTCGCTGGGGGGGCTGGCGATGGGCATCGGAATGCTCGTTGATTCCTCGATCGTGGTGCTCGAATCCATCTATCGTTGCCGAGAGGAAGGGGATCCCATTCGCGAGGCCGCGATTCGCGGCACCAAGGAAGTGAGAGGCGCGGTGATCGCCTCGACCCTGACGTCCATCTGTGTCTTCTTCCCGATGGTGTTTGTCGAAGGGTTGGCGGGGCAAGTGTTCAGCGACCTGGGTCTGACGGTGGTGACCTCCCTGGTCGCCTCGATGATTGTCGCCGTCTTGTTTATCCCGATGCTGGCGAGTCGAACTGGATTCAAGCTTAAAGGGGGTGCGGGGATGGTGTCACACCCTTTGGGTGCCGTGGCGGGGCGAATCAGTTTGGCGACGTTCCTGCTTCGGGTGACGCTTCCGTTGGCGGGACTGTTGGTGGTCGTGGTCGGTTTCAAAGTGGGCTATCATGTTTGGTTGGAACGAACGAGTTCGGATCTGGATCCGAAAAACAAAGTTTCTGCTGCGGTCGTCGCCCTCGATGGGCTTCGACTCTGGGCCCAGATCAGTTTTATCCCCTGGGTCGTGGCGTTGGCAAAGATTCGATTCCGGTCCCCGGACTTCAGGGGGAACCGTCTGCAGGAACTTTGGGGGTCGGTTGCTTCGTTCCAGCGAATGATGGCGACTCCGCGATCGCTTTGGCCGGTGGTGCTTCCTTACGGTGTCTTGAGGTTGATTCTCTCATTTTTGCTGGAAGTCATTGGATTGAGTGTGGTCTGGCTCATCCGGTTGGTGGGGGCGTGCGGCTATGGAGGACTCAAACTCATCCACCGCCTCGGCCGGGTCTTTGCGCGGTCTTCAAGTTCGACGGAGCTGGTCTCGGAAGAGGGCTGGTATGCCTGGACGTTGAGATGGGCCCTGGCGAATCCGCTGGCGATGATGCTGTCGGCGGGTGCCTGCTTCTTCCTGACCTACTGGGTAGGGACCCAATTGCAGTCGGAATTGCTCCCGGAGGTACACCAGAGTGAATTCACCTTCGAGGTCGCGCTGCCCGTGGGAACTCCCTTGGCTGAGACGGTGAATGTGTTGACGGCGGTTGAGGCTTCCATTCTGGCCCAGAAGGAGCGGCTGAAGATCGAGACGCTCCTGGTCATGTATGGCTTTGACGCCAGCAACATGAAACGATCGGATGAAGGGGAACATTCAGCCCAGTTCAAGGTGTTGCTGGAGGGTTCCGAGAACCCCAAGGAAGCGGAGGAGCAGGTGATTGCGGCGATTCGAAAGGATTTCGACCGGGTGCCGGATCTGAGTACCCGGGTGACCAGGCCGGTTCTTTTCAGCTCGAAGAAACCGGTCGTGATTCAGATTAACGGTGAGGACTTGTCGGAATTGAAACAGTTTTCGGATCAAGCCACGGAGTTGTTGGCGGAGTCGCCTGAATTAGCCGATGTGGAACCGACGCTTCGGAGCGGCGCTCCCGAAGTGCAGATCTCTTATGATCGCCACCAGATTGTTCGGCATGGTCTTAATATTAGTTCTGTCGCCAACCAGGTTCGGGACATGGTCAAAGGGTCGGAAGCCACCCGCCTGAATCGTCGGGATCGTCGCGTCCCGATTGTGGTGAGGTTGGCGGAGAGTGATCGAGAACAAGTGGCTGATGTCGGAAAACTGACCATCAACCCCGGGGCTGAGACACCGGTTCCCTTGAATGCGATTGCCGAGATGTCGGTGGGGGAGGGGCCGAGCGAGATCCGTCGAATCGACGGCAATCGAGTGGCCCTCGTTCAGGCCAATATCGGAGGCGGCTCCCTGGGCGCCTCGGTCAACGCCGCCCAATCGATTCTAACCGAAAAACTCGAGTGGCCGGACTACATGGATTTTGTGATCACTGGGCAGAACAAGGAATGGGAGCGGAGCAGTTCAAGCTTGTACCTAGCATTAGGACTCAGTCTTTTTCTGGTCTATGTCATCATGGCGTCTCAGTTTGAATCGTTGGTGCAGCCCTTCATGATCATGTTCACGATTCCGCTGGCCTTTGTGGGAACGGTCTTGGGATTGAAGTTTCTCGGAATCAATCTGTCGGTGGTGGTGTTTCTTGGGTTGATCATGTTGGCGGGGATTGTGGTGAACAATGCGATCGTGTTGGTGGACTACACCAACACGCTGCGAACGCGGGGGATGTCGCTGTTGGACGCGATCGTGAAGGCGGGATGTGTCCGCTTGAGACCGATTGTCATGACGACCGCAACCACCGTGTTGGGGTTGCTGCCGATGGCTCTTGGACTCGGGGAGGGCGCGGAGATCCGGACGCCGATGGCGGTGGCGGTGATTTGCGGCTTGCTTACTTCGACCTTCCTGACGCTTCTCATCATTCCCACCCTCTATTATCTTTTTGGTTTGGCGGGTGAGCGGTTGATTGTGACGGGCGATTCGGGAGAATGAAGCGAATCGAAACGGACAACCTGGTGACCCGGTTGACCCGGTTTTCATTGAGCCGGAGGGTGACGGTGTTTGTTCTCTTTCTGACCTTGATCGCCGTGGGGTTCATCTCGGCGAATCGGTTGCCGCTGGAGATGAACCCCCGGGGGATGGAGGGGCATTATATCGAGGTGGGCGCTCATTGGGATGTGGGGGTGCCCCCCGAGACGCTGGACAAGATCAGTCTTCCTTTGGAAGAGGAACTTTCCACGGTTCGAGGCATCAAGCACATCACGACCGATGGCTATCGATGGGGGGGGCGCGTCCGGATGGAGTTTAAACACGGAACGGACATGGACGTGGCCTATCGCGAAGTAAGGGACCGAGTGGAGCGAGCCCGGCAGCGATTTCCGGAAGGCACGGAGAAACCCTACATTCGAAAACACCAACCGGGTGCTGAACCGGTGGTCGGGTTCCGCATCAGCTACGATCCCGACCTCGATTATTACGATATCATCAACAAATATGTCGTGATGCCGCTCCAGCGCATCATGGGGGTGGCGGACGTGGATTTCCGAATTTATCAGCGGGAGATCCGAATTGAAGTGGACAAGGAAAAGGCCGAAGCATTTGGTCTCAACATTCGCCAGATTGGGCAGCGGCTTCGTGCGGATAACTTCACCCTGGCCAGTGGAACGGTGGTTGACGGCGGCAAGAAGTACACCCTCAAGTCGACGAGTCAGTTCAAGCGGATCGATGAGATTCGGCATATCCCGCTGAAGGATAACGTCTTTCTCAAAGATGTGGCCGCAGTGACCTACGAGCCGGAGGAAGCCGAGCGGCTTTACCGGTACAATGGGCAGCCGGCGAATGGGATTCAGGTCAAGCGCGAGGGGGAGGCCAATACGGTGGAGGTGAGCCAACGGGTGGAAGCGGCGATCAAGAAGATGCAAGCGAATCCGAAATTGGAAGGGTTCGACATGAGCATCTATGACAACCAGGGAGAGGAAATTCTCGATCGTCTCAACAGTTTGATCAACAACGGGAAGTTGGGCGCGCTGCTCGCCGCGATCGTTCTCTTTTTCTTCCTCCGTCAATTTCGGGTGACGATGGTGATTGCCATGGCCATTCCCCTGTGTTTGCTCATCGCCCTCACGGCGATGTATTTTGTGGGGGAAACACTCAATAGCCTGACCATCATGGGCTTGGTGATCTGTGTGGGGCTGCTCGTCGATAACTCGGTAGTTGTGGCCGAGAATATCCATCGGCATCACCAAGAGGGGGCGTCGCGCTGGGAGGCTTGTGTGAAGGGAGTCAGTGAAATCGGTTTTGCGATCACCATCGCCACCTTGACGACCCTGATTGTGTTCAGTTCGGCTCTCCTGGTAGATGGCGAGATGCGGTTTATGATTCAAAAGATCACGCTGCCGGTGGTCACGTCGATCATCGCATCCCTGGGAACGGCGCTGATGTTCATCCCGTTGTGCGTTTTCATCACCTTGCCCCGGAAGAAGAGGGATGGTTCGAGGGCGCTCCGGACTCCGTCGGCAGTCCTGGGAAATTGGTTTCAGGGAATCTACCAAGAAACGTTTGAGCGATTGAATCATGGCTACAATGCCGCCCTTCGGTTCTTCCTGACGCGTCGCCTGGATATGGCGGTTTTCTTGATCGTTCTATTGGGCGGAACTTATTTCATGGCGGGGACCCTCAATACCTCGGATAAGAAGGAAGAGATGGTTCGCTACTTCTCATTTGATATTCGTTTTCCCTCCCAGTACTCGATGGATCAACGATTAGCCTATATGCAGCGAGCCGAGGCGTTGGTTGAACAGAACAGCGAGGTCTACGGCTTGAAGGCCTATGAGGTACACTATGCTAAGTGGTATGGGCGCTTTGCAGGGTTTTTTGCCCACGACCGGGTTCACGAGTTAACCCGAGAGGAAGCGGTAGACCAGCTTTTCGAGGATTTTCCCGAGGAGCCGGGGGTTCGGATCCGCTACCGTGGCAAGGAAGGACAGGAGCAGAAGGATGACCACAAATATATGCACTATATCCGGTTGGTGGGAGACCAGCCGGAATTACTGAAAAGGGTCGCCGAAGATCTGAAACCTAGTTTTGAAAAGATCCCCGGCGTGATTTCTTTTCTCGATACGGATAGCGACGAAGCTCCCAGTGAGATGGCTTTATTGGTGGATCGTGACAAGGCCAATTCAATTGGCGTGAATCCGAGAACCTTGGCGGGGACTGTCGGATCGGCCATCGCCGGTGACAATCTTCCCCGGTTCAACAAGAAAGGGCGCCAGGTGCCGATGCGATTGCTCTTCGATGAGGAAGATCGATCGGAATTGTCGGATCTAAACAACATTCAGGTTCCCGCCGAGGATGGCCGCGTGAGCACCGTGGGGGAACTGACTCGCACGGCGATGCGGCGGAACGAGGATGGCGCAATCACTCGTTACGACAAGAAGGTGAGCGAGTATTTCGGGATGCGTCTGAAACCAGGACCAGAGGCGCGAGAGGTGAAGCGCGCGATCGAGGATTTGAAGGATCGCATCAATTTGCCTGAGGGGGTGTCGTTCGACCGGGCCAAGGTGGACTTTGGAGATGATGAGAGAAAGAAGGGATCCATGATGATCATTCTGGCGATTGTGTTCGTCTATATGTTGATGGCGTTCTTCTTCGAGAGCACCTTGATCCCGCTGTCCATCATCCTCACGATTCCCCTGGCTTCGATCGGTGCGATTGTCGCCCTCAAGATTTCCGAGACCTACATCGATCAGATGGTTTACACTGGTGCCATGTTCCTGGTGGGGATCGTGGTGAACAACGGGATTGTCTTGGTGGACTATGCCAACCGCTTGCGACGGACGGGGATTGAGCGGTCCGAGGCCTTGCTGATGGCC
>DEAY01000463.1 GCA_002348345.1 Verrucomicrobia bacterium UBA2970 | reverse complement strand
AGCCGCTGGAGTTCGTGATCGAGATGGTGCACCTCAAGTTCCAACTCCGTCTCCTGAAGCCGGGCTTGCCCGACATCCAACCGCGACCCTTCTCCGCGGTCAGCCAACCGCTTCACCGTGGCGGCGAATTCCTGGGCCAGCTTCAGTTGCCGCTGCCGAAGGCTCTCCTGGGCGGCGATCGAGAGGACCCGGACCGTCAGACGTTTGGCCTCGGCAATCAGGCGCCGCTCCACATCCGCAACCTCAATCTCCGCCGCATCGACCAAGGTCACATTGACCGCCTTTTCCCAGCGCAATCGCCCAGCGACGGGAAAGGCTTGATTGAACCCCAAGCTTCCCACGACTTCCCGGTGATCGGGATCCGAAAGATAACTGGAAACCAACGACGGATTCTTCCAACGCCCCGCATTCATCAAGCGTCCCCTCGCCTCCTCCACCAGGAATCGAGCCTCCCGAAGCTGGGGATGGTATTGCCTGACCAGGTGGGGCACCCGATTCAGAGCAATCACCTCTTTCAACTGTTTCACCTCTTGGGAGGTTTTCGAACGCGGTTGCCCTCCAATCGCCCCCTGCTGCCCCTGGGCTAGCTGGCTGACCAGACTAACCAGTATAAAGCATAAAATATCGTTCTTCACTGCTCATCATTACACATTGCTCCTCCCAAACAAACGGTCAATTCCCATGACCGATCCGACCCGTTTTGGGAGCCTGCATCAAATAAGAAGGCTAACGAAGGCGAGCATCTCGATCCGAGGGGAGGTGCGGTCCAGCGGTACCCCCCAATTTCGAACCGGTCCTGGAGAAGGTGCCGACACCGACCATTCGAACCCTCCAGCGAGCCCCTGGATCCGGGAAGGAAGCTCTCCTCGGAAGCCAATGGAACAGCCCTCCGATTCCTCCAACTGAAGCAAAAAATCAACGCAATCCCCACACCCTCCTCCGCCGACACCCGCACAACACGATTCCCGATTTGCGGCGATCTCCGAATCACAACCGCCATGCACTTCATGGGCGTGTTCTTCCTCACACACTTGGATGGTTTCGCACGAACCAACCCAGGCCGTTTCGAGGGCGAGATGACCATCCGTCCCCAAACAAAGGAAGGACACCGGACCGCCAAACAATGCAAACGGCAGAAGGAGAAGACAGAGCAGGTGGGTTGTGAACGAGTACCGACTCACCCTTCCACCTCTAACCGAAGGGTGAAATTTTTCAACGATTTATCGATAGAAAATCCATCGCCCCCTGTCTTGGACGGCTTCATCAAACCGATTCGAGGATCATCCCTTGCGACAAGCAAGTCGAATCGGCCATACTGGCCGCTCGGCCCGATCCTATTCCACCCGCTGACATTTCATTGCGCCCCCCCAATCACGCCCATGCATTTCAAACCGATCGTCTGCACCGGGAAACGCTTGATGGTGACTTCCGTGCTCTTCCTCTGCCTTGGAATCACGCTCCCGGCCGGGGGGACCGATCATCCGGACATTATCGTCATCTACACCGATGATCAGGGCTACGGCGATGTCAGTGCCTTGAACCCGGAGGCCCAATTCACCACCCCCCATCTCGATCGGATCGCCCGTGAGGGGATTGTGTTCACCGACGGCCATTCACCCGATACCGTTTGCACCCCGTCCCGATACGGCCTGTTGACCGGCCGCTATAGTTGGCGCACCGAGCTAAAACGAGGCGTCTTTGGAGCCGAACGCCCCTGTCTCATCCCCGATCAACGACTCACGCTGGCCAGTTTTCTTAGGGCTCAAGGCTACCGTACCGGCATGGTTGGAAAGTGGCACCTGGGGATGGATTTCCCCAATGAACGGGCGAACAGGGACTGGTCGCAGCCGATCCGCGACATGCCTCTGGACAAGGGCTTTGACTATTTCTACGGGATTCCCGCCTCTCTCAACTACGGTGTCCTGGCCTGGTTCGAAGGCCGTTTTGCAACGGTCCCTCCCACGCAATACACCCAAAAGAAACCCAACCAGATCGCCCTATCGGACTATCGAATCAAACCTCCCTACGACCGATCGGCCTCTGATCTGAAGCCGGCCAATCCCCTCACGGGGCAGATCAAGGGACCGCTGGAGGTGGCGCCGGACTTTGTCGATGCCGAGTGCCTGACCCGATTCACCGACAAGGCAATCGACTGGATTCGGGAGCAGCCCCGCAAGCATGAGCGACGGCCCTATTTCCTCTATCTTTCTTACACCTCCCCGCACAAGCCCGTCATCCCTCTGCCCCGGTTTCGGGGACAGGGCCACGCAGGTGCCTACGGCGAGTTCGTGATCGAGACCGATTGGCACGTGGGCCGGATTCTGGATCTTCTCGATGAGCTTCATTTAGCCGAAAACACGCTCCTCATCTTCACCAGTGACAACGGACCCGAAACCACTTGGCGACAGCGAAAAGCGCTCTATCAACATGCCAGCAACGGCCCCTTCCGCGAGGGGAAACGCTCAGTCTACGAGGGCGGACATCGCGTGCCCTTTCTCGTCCGCTGGCCGGCTCAGGTCGAAGCCGGCTCAAGATCCAGCCAACCGGTTTGCCAGACGGACCTCTTGGCGACCTTTGCAGACCTTCTTGACACCCCCCTCCCGCACAACGCGGGCGAGGACAGTCACAGCTTTGCCCCGATCCTGAAGGGTCGCTCCGGATCAACCCGCCCGCCGATGATTCATCATGGCATCTCGGGCCGCTACGCCGTCCGCTCAGGCCCCTGGAAGCTCGTCATGGAGACCAAGAAGACCCAGCGAGAACTCTACCATCTGGGGAATGATCAAGGGGAAACGCACAATGTCATCGAGCAGCATCCCGCCGTGGCCAAGAGCCTGCTGGCCCAGCTCAATCGGATCATCACAACCGGGCGATCGACGCCGGGCGACCCCTCCCCCAACGACACCCCGCCTTGGGCGGACCTGCATTGGCTGCCCTCGCAAGACCAGTGATCCGCACCCACGCGACGCCCCGCATCTCGAAGAAAGGGGTCCCGGATGAGCTGTAAGCCGAATTCTGTCTGCGTTCCGAAGAACGGAGAGGATCATTTATCTTCGCGATCTTACCCGGAACCCCGGTGAACTCAGGTTCACCGATGGAGCGGGCCGCTCCCAGGTTCCCTATTCGATCTTGCTCCCGATGGGGTTTACCATGCCTCGTCGATTACTCTCGGAGCGGTGGGCTCTTACCCCACCTTTTCACCCTTATCCGACGGTGTCGGACGGTTTGTTTTCTGTGGCACTTTCCGTCAAGACGCCTCTCGGCGCACTTGCCCGTGTGTATCCTTGGACATCCATGGACTCCTCGGTTACACGGCATCGCACCCTGCGGAGTTCGGACTTTCCTCCCTTGGTTGAACACCAAGAGCGACCCTCCGCTCATCCAGGACCGCCCCACCCTACACGAGACTGATGAACGAATTCAATGCTCGCCCGCGCCATTCCAGCCACGAAAACCAAAGCCGGGACCGTCGTCGCCTTACCGAATGAATCCAGTCGCTGATGATGCCCTATCTGGTCTACCAACCAACGATGCTCACTGGAGCCCCCCCCCACGGCGCCGCACCCAGGACCTCGCTGGGTATTCCTCTCGCAGAGGCTTCCCGCGGGCTTGAACCCCCTACGCCAGGAGGTCTCGAATGATGACCCCGCCCGTATCGGTCAACTGCTTGAAGCGACCTCCGTGATAGAAATTCAATTGGAACTGATCTAGTCCGAACAGATGGAGGAAGGTGGCGTGGATATCGCGCAGATGGAAGGGTTTCTCAACCGCCCGGTGTCCGATCTCATCCGTGCTCCCCACGATCGTTCCCTTGGCGACCCCTGCTCCAGCAAACCACATGGTCATCGCGGTTGGATTGTGATCGCGACCGTCCCGCTTCTTTTTGAAGTTGTTTTCATTCGTATCGGGGGTTCGACCAAACTCCCCCCCCCAGACCACCAGGGTTTCTTCCAGGAGACCCCGGTCCTCCAGATCCTGAAGGAGTCCCGCCAAAGGCACATCCACCCGCTCGGCCGCCCGCCGATGCCCGTTCAGAATATCGTCGTGTGAATCCCATCCCCCGGACCAGACCTGAACGAAGCGCACCCCGCGCTCGATCATCCGACGGGCCAACAGGCACCGGCTCCCAAACTCCTTGGTCTTCTCTTGATCCACTCCGTAAAGCGTCCGGGTTCGCTCATCTTCCTGGGAAAGATCGACCACATCGGGAACCTCCATCTGCATGCGGAAGGCCAATTCGTAGTTCGCAATCCGCGCTCCCAGGTCCGGATGAAGCGGGCTTTGGTCTTGGTGTTCCCGGTTGAGATTTCCCAACAGGTCCAGCATGCGACGTTGTCGCTGCCGTCCCATCTTGTTTGCCGGACTCAGATTCAACACCGGGTGCTCCCCGCTGCGGAATTGAGTCCCCTGGTAGGAGGCCGGCAAATACGCATTGCCCCAAGTCGCCGTCCCCCCGAAGGGTCGGCCGTCCCGCAGCACAACAAAGGCGGGCAGATTCTGATTCTCCGAGCCCAATCCGTAAACCAACCAGGAACCGATCGAGGGACTCCCCTGAAACGGATTTCCCGTCAGATAGTGAAAGAGAGCGGCCGGGTGATTGTCGCTCTCCGCATAGCCCGAACGAAGAAAGGCCACCCGGTCGACCTGTCCGGCGAAGGTTGGAAAAAGCTCACTCACCGGCATCCCCATCTGCCCGTGATGGGAGAAGGAGAAGGGTGAACCGGTAAAATACCGGGTCCCGCTGTTCTGGTTTGACTTTAGTTTTTCATTGGGGCGCTCAAACACCTTCCCCGCCAAATCGGCCAGTTTCGGTTTCGGGTCGAAGGTGTCCATCTGACTCACCCCCCCATCCATCATCAAGAAAATGCAGCGCTTGGCCTTACCCGGAAAATGAGGGCGTCTCGGAGCCAGGGGGTTCTCCGCATTGGTCTTGGACGCCTCTCCCTGAAGGAGAGACTGGAGGGCCACCAGGCCGATCCCGCCGCCGATCCGACTGAGAAAGGTACGACGACGCCAGTGAGTCTCCACCTCGATTGGGAAATCAAATCCGTTCATCAGTCCCTTATTCCATGTAACAAAACTCGTTGGCGTTGAGCAGGGCCAAACTCAGGTCCCGCAACCCCTCCTCATCCGCGGAGTCGAGAAATTGAAGGCAATCCGACGATTCTTTATCGGAGGGAGGCCGCCCCAGTGTCAACCGAAAGACACCCTCAACCTGGGCGTCGGGGTCCTTCCCGAACGCCTTCACGACTCGCGCCGCAAGCGCTTCGGCTCGAGCCCCGGCGAATTCACTGTTGAGCAAGGCAAAGGCCTGTGTTGCGTTCACCGTCGGAATTCGGCGGCCACACGACTCGGACGCATCGGCCACATCAAACGATTCCAGGAATGGATTCACCATGTTCCGGCGTTGAAACAAGTAAACACTCCGCCTCGCCTGCTGCGCGAGGGAAGCCGGCACCCATGTGAAGAAGGGAAACTTGGTGCCCATCTCCTGAGGAAGCGCATCGCGAAACCCCGGTCCTCCCCCTACCTGGTTCAATTCGCCGCTCGCCTGCAGCATGGCATCCCGCAAGGCCTCCGCTTCCAATCTCCGATAATGGGCCCTCCACAGATAGCGGTTGTCGGGGTCGCGCCGGGCGTAATCAGCGACCCGGGGGTGCCGGCTCGATTGACGATACAGATTCGAGGTCAGAATGAGTCGGTGAAGGGGCTTCAACCGCCACCCCTGACGAATCAATTCCGACGACAAATAGTCCAACAGCAGGGGATGCGTCGGTCGCGCTCCGTTGACCCCAAAGTCGTTCGGGGTCGCCACCAACCCGACCCCGAAATGATGTTGCCAAATCCGATTGACGATCACCCGGGCGGTCAATGGATTCGAGGGGTGGGCAATCCAATCGGCCAGCACCGAACGCCGCCCCGAGGCTTGTTGGTCCAGCCCTTCGAGCGAGGCATAACCCGCCCCTTTCCAGCGCCCCACCGCGGACAGGACATTGGGCGCCACCACTGCATCCTTGGCCGTCACATCGCCCCCGCGGAGGACGTGGGTTTCCGGTAACGATTCCGATGCCTCGGGGTTTGAGATACTCACCGCCACCGAGGCATACCGACTGGCCGCCTTGTAGTCCGACACCCGGGTCTTCTTTGCTTCAAACTCCTTCCGCTCCGATTCGGAAATGACCCCCTCGTCTTTCAATCCGGCGTCAAATTCAGCATCGGTGAGATCCGGCGCTTTTTTCCCAAGCTGCGCGGCGATTCGAGCTCGAAACGCTTGTCGAGCCCTTTCTAGAGCCTCCTTCCGACCCTCCCATTCCTTCTCCACCCGATGTCGCGCTTTGTGATAACCCGCCTCGACCTCTCCCGGGTAAAACGAGGCCGCACGGTCCTCTCGCTTGATCGGG
>DEAY01000185.1 GCA_002348345.1 Verrucomicrobia bacterium UBA2970 | reverse complement strand
CGGATGGGGGGGACATGGTATTTCAGTGGAACACCGTTGCGGGGGTGACCTACGTGGTGATGGCCAGCGAGGAGATTGAGTCTGATGAATGGACCCCCATGGTTGAGGTCATCGGAGATGGGGAGCCGGTTAGAGTGCGCGAATCCATCGTCGAAGGCGGGCGGCGATTCTATCGGGTGGTCCAGGCGGAACGGTAAATGGTTTCTTGAGCGCTCTCTGGGGGGTGGGGGCCTTTATGGAGACGTGAGTCTACCTGAAAAAGGGGCTTCGCCTGGCCGGTGCGAGGCTCGCTTCCATCGGGGCGATGCCAACCATAAGAGCCTCTTCTCACGGAATCCCGATAAGATTCTCATTGAAATTTTTTCATGGAAACTTTATTCGGCGGGGGGTGTTGGATGGGTTGTCGGGCGAGTTTGGCCGGGGCCTATCAGGAACTATCAGGAATAGTGGGGCTTGGATTGGCCAAAAAGAGCGCAGCGCCTTCGCGAATTTGGAGAAAAGACTATGCAATTGAAAACCTATCGTAGCCGGGCAGCATTCACCCTGGTGGAAATCATGATTGTGGTCGCGATCATCGGCCTTTTGGCTGCGATCGCTGTCCCGAACTTTGTTCGTTCGCGGGAGACTGCGCAGTTGACCAACATCTACAATAATCTTCGTCTGGTGGATAGTTTCAAGGATCAGTGGGCGTTGGAGAATCGAAAGGCGAGCAATGCGGTTCCGACCGAAGCTGATCTGGCACCCTACTTCAAGAACGGTAAATTCCCCAGGCCGATCGTCGGGGAAAGCTATGAGCTGGGGACGGTCAATGAATCCTCTCGAGCGAGCTTACCGCCCAACGTCACCTTGAATGGCATGCCCGGGCCGTTTACCTCGGAAGGGCCCCTTGACGATGGGTTTTGACGGGGCTGCGGAATGGATTCCAAGAAAATGCCGGGGGCCTTCCCGGCATTTTTTATGTACAGCCGCCCATCAGCCTGCATCCTCTAGCGGGAGGCTTGAAGCCTGAAGAAGGACGGGTCTGGGCTTGGTGGTCCAATGTGAGAAGCCCTTCAATCGAAATCGATAACCGGGATTGAGTTCTCGCAACAACCGGGCGATTTTCGAAACGTGGTGGTCCGCATGATAGGTGGTGACCGCAATTTGGGGATGGTGCTCGCGAATGGTCCGTGAGGCACCTTCAAGCACCGCCAGATCGGCGCCTTCGGCATCGATCTTGATGAGATCCTTTGGGGAAAGTTTCAGTTGATTTTCCTTCAAGTAGTCGTCCAGGCGAACGGCGGTGGCGTCAGCCTTGGAGGGAGCGCCCTCGCAGCGTTCAATGCGGCAGGCGTCGGGGTTTTCTGTCGCGACAAGCATGACGGGTCCGGATTGATCCGATGCGGCAAGGGATTCGACCTTGAGTTGATTTTCAACGTGATTCTCTCGAGCGGCGCGCCGAATGAGTTGCGCCATCGTAGCAAGGGGCTCGAAGCATACGATTCGATCGCAGCGTTTTTCCTTGAGAAGACGGAGGGCGAACAGGCCCTCGCAGGCACCCACATCAATCACTCGGCTCTCGGGGTGTAGCTGAATGGGTGGGGTGATGTAGCAATGGGGGTTTGAGGAATCCAATTCTTGCTCAATCAAGAAGTAGAGATTGTTGTCGATGCGGCCGCTCCAATAGAAATGAAGGGGGTGCTCCAGGAGTCGGATCCGATGGAGGTCCTTGCCGAGCGGTTGGATGTCGGCAACCTGCTGAAGCCTTCGACCCGCTCGGCGATAGGCGAAGCGAGACGGGAGAATCACTCGGCCGATCTGGAGCATGGCGTCGGATGGTGTGAAGAACCCGTCCTTTTGCAGCTGAAGCCACCAGCGACAGCAGTGCCAGAGTTGAGTCACTGGGTTCTTCATGGGATCTTGGAATGACTCAGGTCCAGACGCAGGAAGGCCAGCGAGCAGGTGATGAACAGAAGGACTTCTCCCAGGAGATAAAGCCAACCTGCGGCTACGTATCCGGATTCAGGCACAAACCAGAAGTGAAGCGCCGTCGTGATCGCGACGGGAAGCATGCAACACTTGGTGGCGAGCCAGTCTTTGTGTTCGGCGAGGAGGCCCCAGGTGAGAAACCCGCTTGCCATGCCAATGAATTTGGCCAAGACCATGATCGGTAGAATGCGAAAACCGGGGTGAAAATCGGGGTTCTGATAGGCGATTTGGAAGACGGGTTCCCCGAGCGTGATGATGAGAGCCGCGCTCAGGAGCCCGATCGCCCAGACGGCGCCCGCCAGGCCGAAAACGCGCAAGCGAAAACCCTTCAGTCGCTGTTTTCGCCAGGTCACGATCTTGGGATAAAAGATGTAGCCGACGTAGGTCAGGATCAGTTGGAGCGCCAGCGCGAGCTGGTTGCTGGCCCGAAAATAACCCAACTCGGTATCTCGAACCGCGTTGGGCACCAGGAAGGGGATCAGAATGAGTCCCAGCAGGGTCAGGGCATTGTAGCCGACTCCAAAAAGCCAGTTGGCCTGCCCCTCCTTGAGGAGTTGGATCGCTTCACCGACAAAACTCAAGGTGAGCATGCGCGCACCGGTTTCCTTCTTGACCCGGAACCAAACCCAGACCGTGACCGAACCGTGGCCCAGGGCCAACACCAGGAGATCGGATCCGGCTGCCTCTCCCGGCTTGAAGACGAGAAGGAAATAAGCACTGATGGCGAAGGTTGTCAGGGTTTGGATCCGAGACAGGGCGGGCATTCGCTCGGTGGCCTGATAGTACCATTGGTAGTTCATGCCAATGACCAGCAGATAGAGGCCGCCGACGAGCCAGGCGAAGGTTTCCGCAGGGGAAAGCGGGGCGATCCAGGTCGCCACCGCCCACAGGGTGGCAATGCCGCCATGGAGTAAGAGGCGGGCGCTGAAGATCACGGGGAGCAACTGTTTGAGGGATTGGGTTTGGGCGGCGATGTGCCGGACCGCCACCACATCGATTCCCAGGGTAAGAATCACCTGCAGGAGCATGGCCGTGCCCATCACGCGACCGGAGATGCCTGCGTTGGCTCCTCCCAAGCAGTCCATCGCGTGAAGGAGTCCGAAGACCTGGGCAAGCTTGCCGGCAGCCTGCCAGAATCCGGTGGAGCCGATATCCAACAAGACCTTTCGAACCGGATGGGTTACGACGGATGAACTGGCCGAAGTTGGTTCACTCGTCTTCATCCTGGCGTTGGTCGGCCGGGTTTGTCCCCGGCTGTCGGGGAAGGCGCCGGGCGGGGGATGTCAGAGCGGTTTAGATCAATGCAAGCGGGAAGCGGTTCGTCCGAGACGGAGAATGGGCGTTGCACCGGAGAACAATGATTCAATCGGGTGTCCCGTTTCGGAGTTTTGTGTGGAGTGATTCATCCCAATCCTTGGTGAGGTAGCGATAGATCCACTTTTGTTTGGACCGGATTCGCGTGTAGGCCGACTTCAGATCCAAAACCATGGTGATCCTGCGATTGGGGCAGTTGAGTTCCCCGACATCGTGGGTTGCGACCGGTTCGAAGCCCATGACTCTGGTGTGGAAATCGTAGGGGCTATGAATCTCTCCCTCGAAGATGTCGGTGACATAGTGCGTGTAGTCGTTCGCCACGGTTTCGCGACTCGCCTCCCGCATCAGTGCAGCAGCAACGACGATAAATCGGCGAAATTCGGGAACCACCGCAAAGCGGCCGATTTCCGCAATTCGGTTGTTCTTGACGAACGCCTCCACATCGAGGCCGCTCTCGAGCGCCTGCATGCCGTACTCCTTGTAGAGCTCAAGCGGCGGATTGTACATGACCCGAAGCACTCCAATCGGCTGGGTGGCGTTGGAAGCGACGAACCAGGAAATATCCGTCGCCTCCAAATCGCTGATGGGAAAGAACTTTTCCTCGTCCTGGATCCAGTGCTTTTCGTTGACGTAGGTGGACTGGAGAACCTGGATCGCCAACCGGCGATCTGCCTCAGTGACCGCCCGGATGACATTGATTTGCTTCGCCAGCGACATGACTACTTTCTTCGATTCTGAGGTTGCCAGGTCTTCCCTGACAAGTCTGCAATCGTCGTCATGATTTGACGATGCCAGGCACGGATTTGATCCAGTTTGGGCTTTCCGCTGACCGGTTGAGGGTGAAGCGGAGACCCGATGTTGAGGCTGACCGGGATACATTCGGGAATGGGCTTTGTCCGGTCATGATTGGGAAATCGGATGCCAATGGGTAGAATAGGCACTTGGGTTTGTAAGGAGAGTTGGGCCGCGCCACTGAACCCCTTGAGAAGTCGAGTGGGATTTCGGTTCGTGGTGCCCTCCGGAAAAATTCCGACCGGACGTCCCTCCGCCAATGCACTCTCTGCGCGAGTGAACCCAGGCTCACGGCTCGTAAACAATGGTTTGAAGAGGTTCAAGAAGCGTGGTTTGGCCGGTTTACGGGCAATCGTGATGACTTGACCCCAATGATAAAAAAGCCATACGCCGGGAACCAGACAAAAATTCCAGTCCGCGAGAAAGTGAATGATCTTACCCTTTCGGAGATGAATGAGGATTCCCGGGACATAGAGGGCTTCCAGCTTTTGATTGTGGTTGAGAACCACGATGAACGGATCGTTATCCGGATGGAGATGTTCTTGGCCCGATATTTCGACGAGAAATCGAGCTCCAACCGCGGCGCAGGTTTTGACCGCCAAGGTCGAGAGGAATCCTGGAGAATGGGGGAACGGGGTGCGAACGAGGTCGGTGAAGGAAACCAGCGGCCGTTCGTTGGACGATGAGGTTGGGGGTTCCTTCAAGCTTGCCTTCCGATCGACCATGTTTGCCCTTGGCTCCGTTCAAAGCGCTGTATGGACCAAGTGTGGCTAACGTGACCATGTCCTGGCTTGAGAGACAACTCTTATTTTCGTGCTGCTTAAATTGGGGGCCCAATCCGGGGCATCCATACCGATCACCAGCCGACGTTGATGATGATCGGCGAGTGGTCGGAACCCAGAGGGGGGCCGGTCTGTTTCGAATGGACCCGGAGGGAGGCGGTGACGAGACAGTGGTCGATGGGAAGACCCACCGGAGACAGTGGCGCCGGCCAGGTGGGAAAGAATCCAGGGGGTTGATTGACCAGGCCACTTCGGTCAATGAATTGGCGAAAGGCTTGACTCCAGGGCGTGGTATTCAGGTCGCCGAGGAGAATGGTTGGCAATCGATTGGAATCGAAGCGTTGAGCAAGCCACCGAAGCTGGGCGTTTCGCTGGCGAATGCCTCGGAACCCGATGGGCGGCACTGCATGGGTAGCCTGGATGCGCACCACTTGACCTTCAATGAGGAGTTGGCCTTCGAGGGTGGGGAGCTCATCGGGTCCGAATGCCAAGACTTCAGGCTCGAAAATGGGGTATCGGCTATACAGGGCGATCCCGAACGGATCGGATCGGGGTTCCTTGATGGAGTAGGGATGTGACGTTTCGAGCGGTCCGAGATTCGAGAGCATGTTGGGAGTGACTTCGCCGAGGGCGATCACATCGGCGCCCCTCTTGCTGAGGAACTCGATGGCCTCGGGGAGTCGGGCGTTGTTTGATTGGAGGTTCCACCAAAGGACGCGCAACTGGGGAGCGCCCGATCGCTCGGGCGGTCGAGTCGATGGGAAGAGGTGAGGTTGAAGGATGATGAGGTGGACCACCGCCAAACCCGCAAACACCCCGGTGGGGACGATCCGCCGTTGGACGCCGAAGAGGACGGTGAGCATCAGGGCCCCGATGAAATAGTGGGGAATGAAATGGGACATTGGATCGAAGAGCCATGAAATCTGGCCGAGGACCCCGGTCAGCGATGCCATGGCCAACCCCCAAGCGACCCCCTCTGTGAGTCCTGGGACGCTGATCCGGGTTCGAAACGTCTTTTTGCTGGATGGGGAAGCGGGCATCTCAGGGTTGAGAGGAGACATCGGTTCGAAGGGCGGGGTTCTTTTCTCTCACGCAGGAGGACTGCCCAACCGTGCCTCCGGTTGATCGATGATTGACCATTGTCGAATTGATTCGTTGAATATCGGCTGCGCTCCGGTTTCGCCAGCTTAATCATGTCCCTGCTTGAGATTTCGCAACTGAAAAAATCCTATCAATCGCCGGAGGGAGCCTTGCATCTTGTGGTGGATGTGCCCTCGTTCGAAATGGCAGCGCAGGACGAAGTGGCCCTGAGCGGTGAAAGCGGATCGGGGAAAACCACCTTTCTCAATCTGATTGCCGGAATCGTGCCGCCCGACCATGGAACGATCCGCCTCGGGGAACGGGAGCTAGGCGATCTAAGCGAGTCGGCCCGTGATCGGTTGCGAGCCATGGAATTGGGCTACATCTTTCAAACCTTCAACCTGCTTCAGGGCTTCACCTGCCTGGAAAACGTGGTTCTGGGAATGTCCTTTGGTGGGAAGGCAGACCGAAGCCGCGCCACCGAGCTCCTTGACCGGGTCGGGTTGTCGCACCGGTT
>DEAY01000405.1 GCA_002348345.1 Verrucomicrobia bacterium UBA2970 | reverse complement strand
CCTCCGTTCTGAGCCACCGCCAGATCCCATCTCCCGTCCCGATCATAATCCGCCCCGGCTGCTCCCCGCTGTTCTCCGAAGATGCGGACTCCGCTGACTGCAGCAGGGATCGATTCAAAGGCCCCATCACCAAGGCCCCTCAACACCTGCCCCAGTCCCGCGTCATAGCGGGAAGTCTCCGGTTGGGTCGCAAAGAAATTCTGGGCAAGAAACACGTCCTCGTGCCCGTCCCCATCAAAATCCACCACCACGATTCCGAAGACCGGGGCCAACTGTGCCTCCACCGGCAGTGCCCGCACCTCGAAGCTGTCCCCCCGATTGAGAAACAACGACGATTCCAACCAATTGACTTCCAACGTCGGCAACGCATCGAAGGCACTTCCCAGTGCGGCCTCCATCCCCATCTCCGCAAACTCCCGATAGGAATGGGTCCTCCGCTGCAAGGCGGGAACGGCCGTTCCCATGACAATCAAATCACGAATCGATCCCCATCGCTCCCGATCTCGATCGTAGACCAACTCAAAGGCCTCGACCGAACCGTTTCGATCGAGGTCCCCGTAACGCATCCGAATCCCCTCGTCACGATAGCGCTCGTAACGGGTGTTTCTTCCCCAGTTTCCGGCGATCACATCAAAGCGCCCATCCTCATCAAAATCACCGAGCGCCACCGAATTCCACCATCCCCGAAACGCCGACAGACCAAGGGCCCGGGTTTCATTTCGAAAGGCTCCCTCGTGATTCACCCACACCTCGATGCCCCCCCATTCCAACGCCAACACCAACTCGGGATCGGAATCGCCATCCAAGTCCCCCGCCACCGCTCCACTCACCATCCCGAGCCCCACGAACCCTCGACTCCCCTCCAGGTCCAACTTCAGCCGGCCTCCCTCGTTCCGATAGAGGCGCGAGATCGCAGGCTCTGGATATCGCCCGGGTCGAACTCGGCCCCCGACAAAAAGATCCAGGTCGCCATCACCATCATAGTCCAATGAAACAACCGGACCCACGCTATCGAGTTGTCCCGGCAGATTCCCCTGCGGCGTCAACGCGCTTCCGTCAAATCCGAACGCTCGCACCGACGGTTGCGATCTGAGGCCCCGCTCATAATTCGACTGCCCGACCCAATAGCGAAACTCCTCTTTTCCCTGTTCCATCCACACCCCTCCCGCCGATTCGCCCCCTGGACCGGGAGAATCAGCCCGCTCAAATCTTTTCCCGCCCCGGTTAAGGTAGACCGTGGCACCCGCATCGACATCAATGGGAACCAGCAAATCATCGAACCCATCATCGTTGACGTCCGCCCACTGAATCCCGGGCCCCAGTTGGCTCATCAACCGGGGCAGGAGAGGCTGCCGAAGCCGGTCGTCGAAAAGGCGATCGTGATGCCGATGTTCCAGAAGGGAGCGCGCCTCTGAAAACCAAGCCCGGGGCCCGCGCTCCTCCGCCTCCTCAAGGACCCCGCCACTTCCCGGTTCGGGCTCGCGGATTCGGTAAGACCGGTTGGGCTGAACGGATTCAACCACGCTCACCGTGCCCGAACGCCAGCGAACCTCAAGCCGATGCCGACTCGAGGACCCGCCCCCAGCGAAAACCAATGCCGATTGATCCGATGACAGATAGCGGCCGCCCACGACCAGTTCCTGCTCCTGGCTCGGCAGCTTGGTCCCGCTCACCGGGACCAGCTTGATTCTGGCGCCGGCTCCCCGCGAATTGGGGGCCCGTCCCTCGAGAGACACGAAGATTCGAGGAGCGGACCCTACGTTTTCGAGCACCCGAGCGGACGATTGCAGGCGATTGAGGACCACGTCCCAATCCCCGTCGCGATCGAGATCCGCCCGGCACAGGGCACTGGAGACGCCTTCGAGATTGAAACCCCACTCACGACTCCGATCCTCGAACGTCAAGTCGCCTTGATTTCGAAACGCCAGATCCGGAAGATCCAGTCTCGGATACATCAAGAGGGTTCGAGGCACCTGCCCCCGCGGTGCCGATCGCATCGCATGCATGGCGTCCATCGTGACGTCACCATCCAAGAGGTCATGGGCATGACCATTGCCAATGAGCACATCCTCATAGCCGTCCAGATCGACATCGAGAAAGGCCAAACTCCACGACCATTCGGAGGCTTCCAAGCCCGCCAGATGGGCGATCTCCGCGTAACTGCCGTCCCCCCGGTTCAAGTACAAGGTGTTGTGCTGGGTCTGCGGCCGGTCGAAGATCATCCCAACCTTCCGCAACGCGGCCCCGGTCTCATGGTTGGCCCGTTGGGTGAGTCGACGCGACAAATCCTGGCTGAGCATGTCAACCACCAAGAAATCATCATGGCCATCCCGGTTGATATCCGAGACATCCACCGCCATCGCCGACCAACTCGAATGGCGGACCGCACCCCGGTCAACCCTTTGGAACACTCCTTCCCCCTGGTTCAGAAAGAAATCGTCGTTGCCGTAGAGGAAGTCGTTGCAGACATAGAGGTCCGGCAGACCGTCCCCATTGAAGTCACGAAACGCCACGGAAAGCCCCCAGTGCCTGGGCGGCGCATCGAGCACGGCTCCCTCCTCATCCAGGAACCGACCCCCGGTCCAGTCGACCCGTTCAAACCCACCGGACCCGTCATTAAGGTAGAAGCCGTCGGGCCGCCCGATCTCGGTGATGGCGGTCGTTCCATTCTTCCGAAGCGAGGCCACAAACCGGTCGGCCGGGGCGGCGACCGGTTTGCCGCCGACCCGGCTCACCCTCGGTTTCACACCGGGCGGAAGATCTTTCCAGGTGATCGACTGGTAATTGGCCACATACAGATCCAGGTCACCGTCGCCATCGGCATCGGCCAACGACATCGACATACTCCCTTCGATCCGATTCAACCCTGCGTCCATCCGTTCGGAAAAAACGCCTCTTGAATCATTGAGGAAGCATCGAACTCCCGACCCGATCCCGCTCACCAACAAATCCAGGTCACCGTCCCCATCCACATCCACCAGTCCCGCCCCCGTCGATGCCTGATCGGCACAAGCAACCCCACTTTGCCCGGTCACCTCCTCAAAGCAGAATCCCCCCAGATTCCGGAACAAAGCGTTTGCTCCTTCGAGACGACAAAAATAAAGATCCACCCAACCGTCGCCATCGACATCCCCCGCCGCCACGCCGGAGCCATTTTCCAGAATCCGATTGCCCTCCGCGGATTTCTCGTCGAGGTGGTTGACGAAATCGATCCCGGTCTCCTCCCTAACCCGGAACCCTACGGAACCGGAGGAAGCCACCTGGAGGGATTCCCACTCATGGCCGGGCCCACTGCCCGATTCCTGTGCAAGAACCGAGCTCAGGCACCCTGTCACCAGGATCTCCAGCCCGACTCCAATCCATCGACACAAAAAGGCAGAACCATTGCGATGGGTGAGGGGTGGAACGGCCATGCCGAGATGCTCCCATCGTTTCGTCCCGGCAGCAATCTTCAACGCAACCTTTCCTCCTTAGACCACGCTACCCCCTGGATTGGGTGACCTCGTCCACTCCACTTTGAGTGTCAGGTTTTCGTTCTGTTCTTGGGCCTGAACTGACCATGGACGGAACTCGAAAAAGGAGACGTGTTATGGTTCACGTTTCGGCCAAGAGCGGAGAAAGACTTCGACAGCGTTCGAGCCAATGAGGAAGAGTGTCAGGCAACATCAAAAACCCTGGCTGCTGCATCACGATATTTAGTAATCTGTTGGCATGCAGGGCACATCATCACTCAGGTATTCCTTTCTATTGCCTGTTCCCTCTGAAGGTTTGCCTTACTCACCAACCTCCCGATTATATTCCGTGGATCTCTATGAGGTCCTCAAGACGTCCCATTTCAAAAAGAGTATGGTGAGCTTGATTAATCGGCTCTAAAAGGTCGCTTCCCGAAGTCGCAAAAATCCCATAGTAGTGAATGCCGAGCAAATCTTTGACAACCGTTACTTTTCCAGCTCCTTTCCGTGACTCATAATAG
>DEAY01000307.1 GCA_002348345.1 Verrucomicrobia bacterium UBA2970 | reverse complement strand
GCCTTCGGCAAATGGCACAACGGCACCCAAGCCCCCTACCACCCCAACGACCGGGGTTTCGACGAGTTTTACGGATTCACCTCGGGCCATTGGGGGCATTATTTCAGTCCTCCCCTCGATCACAACCGGAAGCGCGTTCGGGGCAAGGGTTACGTGGTCGACGACTTTACCAACCACGCCCTTCGCTTCATCCAACAACACCAAGACCAGCCCTTCTTCTGTTACCTCCCCTACAATACCCCCCACTCCCCGATGATGATCGACGACCAATTCTATCAGAAGTTTGATGGGGTCGATCCCAAGCAACGCCATCGGGACCCGGCACGCGAGGACCTCATGATGACCCGCGCGGCACTCGCGATGTGTGAGAACATCGACTGGAACGTGGGGAGGGTCCTTCAGCGCCTGGACGACCTCAAGCTCCGGGAACACACGATAGTCCTCTACTTTTGCGACAACGGACCGAACTCCTATCGCTGGAACGGCGGCATGAAAGGACGCAAAGGTTCAGTCGATGAGGGAGGGTTGCGTTCGCCCCTTTTCATCCGATGGCCCGGTCGAATCCCTGCCGGAACGCGGATCCGGCAGGTGTGCGGCGCCATCGACTTGCTTCCTTCCCTAGCCGCGCTGGCGGGAATCTCCGCCTACACGGCAAAGCCCATGGACGGCGTGAGTTTTGCCCCTCTCCTCAACGGGCAAGTCGGTCGCTGGAAGCCCCGAAATCTCTTCAGCCTCTGGAAAAACAAATCGAGCGTGAGATCCCAACGCTTTCGACTGGATTCGGAGGGTCGGCTCTACAACATCGAAACCGATCGAGGTCAACGCGTTGATGTCGCCTCAAGTCACCCTACAGAGGCAGCCCGTCTGGCAACCGCTTTGAGAACGCATCGGGCGAAAATGCTCGACGAATTCTCCCGCTTTCGGGACCGCCCCTTCACCGTCGGCTATGGCCTCTCCACCACCCTCCCCGCACGCGACGGCATCGAACACGGGACGATTCAGCGAAGTGCGAAGGCCCCCAACAACTCCTACTTCAAGAATTGGACCCGTCACACCGATTCCATTACCTGGACCATTGATGTGGGCCATGCCGGGGACTATCAGGCCACCGTCCACTACACCTGTGCCCCGGACCACGTCGGGGCAAGCATCCGCTTGGCAATGGACGGCAAGCAAAGCGCCGCCGAAGCAACGGTCAGGATGGCATTCGACCCGCCACTCTACGACAAATCCAGGGAACGCGTGGCTCGATCCCACTACTTCGTGAAGGACTTCCGGCCGCTCCGGCTCGGCACGCTCCGCCTGGACAAAGGAACGGGGATCTTGCGGCTGACGGCACCGACTCTTGTAGGAGGCGGTGCGATCGATGTTCACTCCATCGATTTGACCCGACAATAAGGCGGCCTCTGGGAGTATCCCCCCGGAGTTCCTGTCAGCACCGTTTCCTTACCCCCTCCACCCTATCGCCAAACGCACGCTTCGCATTCGCCAACCGTCCCGAGAATTTTCTGCCATCGATCCTCCCGGCAGATTATTCTCCCTCTGAAATCCGCCGAACCTCGAACCCTGTTGAGAAGAGAAGACGCTGTGAAAAAAATGCTCCTCATTGGAACCCTCATCGCTTCGGAAATCGGCTATGCCCTGGCCCTCGACTACGACGGGGATGTGACCGACGTTTCGGTGATCCGCCGCGTCGAGCAGCACCCTCACGCCTGGCGCGTCTGGCAACCCGTGATCCTCCCCGGTGACAAAGAGAACCATCTGCTGGTCGCCTACGGAGCGATGGTGAACGGCAAGAAGGACATGGGGGATATCTTGGTGACGCTTTCCAGGAACGATGGCCACTCCTGGGAGGAACCGGTTGCCATCTTCAATCACCAACGCCGGCAAGGAGCGATTCAATTTGCTTACGCCAACCCGGTGCTCTACCGCGCGCCCGGCCAAGCGGTGATCTGGTGTTTTGCCATGCGCTGCCCCATCACTTACCGCAATAGTGAGGAATCTCAGTTGGCGGGCGCTTTTACCGCGGATGGCGGGCGCACCTGGACCGCGGTTGAAATGGCCATGGACTATGCCGGCCCTCTGATCCTCAATAGCACGATTGTCCCATCGGAGTATCAGGGGCAAAAGCGGTTTCTCCTTCCGGCCCACCGCAATACACTTCAAAAGGATCCCATGGGCTCTCGGGATCATTTCATCCTGAGCAGCACCAGCTTGCTGGAGTGGAAGCTTGAATCGTTCATTCCCCAACCTGAAACCGGCAGGGTCTTTCTCCACGAGGGCCAAATCGCGGTGGGAGATCGTCCCGACGAACTCAAAATCGTCATGCGAACGGCCAACTATGATGAAACTGCCCTCACCACCAATCCTCCCAGAGCCTATTCGAGTATTAGTCGAGATGGGGGGCGAACGTGGTCTCCCGCAACCCCCGAACCCCATCTTCACAATGCCAAAGCCAAGGGCTTCTTCTGCCAGACGAAAAACGGAGGCCATCTTTACGTCTATAACGATGGCCCTGCCCAGCGGGAGAAAGCCCCCGGCTTCCCCCATGGCGGCCGAACATCGCTACGCTACAAAACCAAACCCGCTGGCGGTTCGTGGAGCGAGGAAAGAACCTTCTATCATGCGGGAATCAAGAACTCTTACCCCACCCTCACCGAAGTGTCCCCGGGAGCGTTCCGCTGCGTTTGGGATAGCGGAACGCCGGATCGACCCCGCACCCACATTCACTTCGGAAAACTAAAACTCTGAACCGGGAATCCTCGATACGGGGGACCCAGTAAGCTGGCTTGCGAACAAAACGCCTAGTCCCTGGAAAGACTTTGTCATCCCCTCCCTTGATTCCCGCCTTGAATCCCTGCCCGCTATCCTCTTGAATCCCCAACCATGACATCTCGCCACATTTCGGGGTTCCTGTGGCTCCTGATCGCCTTCACCGCTTCGGGTGACGCCGCGGACACGGCTCCGGATTATCCGCTCAAGCCCGTTCCCTACTACCAGGTCGAAATCACATCTGATTTCTGGCGGCCCCGCATGGAAACCCAACGGAAAACCCTGGTTCCGTGGGCCTTTGAGAGAACACAATCGGGTGTCGCCCACCTTCAGGCAGCGGCCGATCATCTCGCCGGGCACAAGGTCGATGATCATCGACCCCATCGGTTCATCGACTCTGATCTCTACAAAGTGATGGAAGGGGCGGCCTACCTGCTGCAACTCCGCCGGGACCCCGAGCTTGAAGAAAAAATGGACCGAATCATCGAAGTCATCGCCTCCGCACAAGAAGAAGACGGCTATCTTTATCCGTCCCACACCACCGGAGTGGGCAGCGAGAAAAACATGATGGGAAACCGAAAGTATTCCTTTGTCGTTCACAGCCACGAACTCTACAACATGGGGCACCTCTACGAAGCCGCGGTCGCCTACTATGAAACGACCGGCAAAGACGCACTCCTCAAGGTCGCGGAAAAAAACGCCCAACACATCCATCGCGTCTTCTTCGAGGGCGATCCCCGATACAATGAGGGCAAGCCCATTTTACAAGCCCCCGGACATCAGGAACCGGAATTGGCACTGGTCAAGCTCTACCGGGTCACCGGGAAACCGCTCTACCTGGAGATGGCGAGGCGTTTTCTCGAGATTCGGGGAATCACCTACATCCCCGATGGCGAAGGCGTGATGGCCCCCACTTACGCCCAACAGCACCAACCCGTCCTCCAACAGACCGAGGCCCTGGGCCATGCGGTCAGAGCCACCTATCTTTACTCGGCCATGGCGGACATCGGGGCGCTCACCGGCAATCAGGATTACGCCATCGCCCTGGACCGGATCTGGGCCAACATTACCGACACCCGGATGCATCTCACCGGAGGGCTGGGAGCCGTTCACGGCATCGAGGGATTCGGCCCTCGATACCTTCTTCCCAACGCGCACGCGTTCAACGAGACCTGTGCGGCCGTCGGCAATGTTTTTTTCAACTACCGCATGTTCCTTCTTCAAAAGGACGCCAAGTACCTCGACGTCGCCGAAATCGCTCTGCTCAACAACGTCTTGGCCGCGGTCAATCTGGAGGGCAATCGGTTCTTCTACGTCAACCCGCTGGATGCCGACGGAAAATACCCCTTCAATCATGGAACGGCCGGCCGAGCGCCCTGGTTCGGAACAGCCTGCTGTCCCTCCAATTTGGCACGCCTCATCCCCCAGGTTCCCGGAATGATTTACGCCCATGACAACGAGCACCTCTTCATCACCTTCTACGCCGAAAGCCAGACGGAGGTGACCCTGCACGGCGCGGAGGTCGCCCTCGCCCAGAAGACCCGCTATCCAAATGCCGGATCCGTCGAGCTGACGATCAATCCAAAAACAAAAACGACCTTTTCCCTCCACCTGCGCATCCCCACCTGGGCGCAAGGACAACAGTTCGTGCCAGGCGATCTTTATTCCTACTCCGATCAGGCCACCACCACCTGGTCTCTGGCCATCAATGGCGAACCTCACGATCCAGGGGCCCTCCAGAACGGGTTCGCCGTCATTGAGCGTTCGTGGTCGCCCGGTGACCGTGTCACCCTCGACCTCCCCATGCCGATCCGAGTCAATCGAAGTCATCCAGACGTCGAGGCCAATCGCGACCGACTGGCCTTCACCCGCGGCCCCTTCGTCCTCTGCGCCGAAGGCATCGACAACGGGGGAGCCACCCAGCGATTCTTCCTTACCCCCCCTCCCGACACCACCACGTCAATCCATTCAATGAAAACGACGGACCATGGCAGCTTCATTCAGGCAACCTTGAGGGCGACGGCACTCCGAGAGGACCAGCATGTCGAGTCCGGGACCCCCCTGGTGCTGACCCCTTACTACGCCTGGAACAATCGCGGCAACGGATCGATGACCGTCTGGTTTCCGACCCAGCCCGAGCTGGCCGTATTCGACCCCCATCAACTTCCCAAGGAAAGTGTCTTCGCCCACCTCGCCGCCTCCCACACAGCGGCAGAGGACACGGTCAATGCCGTGGGCGACGGGCATGCCGGTCAATGGTCCAGTGGCAACAAAGCGTCCCGGTGGACGAGCCGCGGCCAGGCGGGCGAACCTCAATGGGTGATCGGCCGCTTTCATGGAGCCAAACCGATCCGCAGCGTCGGCGTCTTCTGGATGGACCGCTGGCAAGGCGACGTTCGATTCCCCAAAGCGTGGTCACTCGAGATCGAGCAGAACGGTGAGTGGCAACCCTTCAAACTCTACACCACCGATCGCTACGACACTCGAGCCAATCAATACAATGTGGTTCATCCGGCCGCGCCGACCGAAGCGGACGCGATTCGAATCCAAATGACGCCTCGAGAAGGCACCTCGGTTGGAATCATTGAGGTCCGGGTCGAATTCGAGGAATAAACCAGAGGTCGATTCGTATTCCCTCCGCCCCCTGGTTCCCTCTATAAAGACGCTCCACGCTCCTCGTCACAAGACGGATCGCCGCCTGACCGCCCCCCCCGGCTCAGGCCAAGCACAAAGAATCCTCGTTCTAGGGTGACGACCCTTGATTGAGCCGGCACCTCGGCGATCACGGTTCTATGCCATCACTTCTCCGACCACTCGCCCGTAAACATCAGTCAACCTAAAATCTCGGCCACTAAAACGATGGGTTAGGGCTTCATGGTCAATCCCCATCAAATGGAGGAGGGTCGCATGGAGGTCGTGGATGTGAACCTTGTCCTCTTCGGCATAAAAACCGATTTCATCGGTCGCACCGTGAATGTACCCCGGCTTAACTCCCCCACCGGCCAGCAGAACCGTAAAGCCATGGGGATTATGATCACGACCATTCGAAATCGTTCCACCGGTCTGCAAAACGGGGGTCCGCCCGAACTCCGTTCCAATCACCAGCAACGTCTCCTCCAGAAGGCCGCGGGCTTTTAAATCTGCCAGAAGCGATGCAATGGGTTGATCGGCTCGGGGCGCCAAAATCTGATGCCCCATGATATCCTCGTGATGATCCCAAGGATTGCCCTCGTCGAAATAAACCTGCACCACTCGAACCCCCCGCTCGATCAGACGTAATGCCATCAAACACCCACGACCGAAATCGCCATTTCCATATCGTTCCCGAGTGGCCTCACTCTCTTTTGAAAGGTCAAACGCCTCAGGCGCTTCGGACTGCATTCGATACGCCATTTCCATCGTCTGAATCGTCGCCTCCAGTTCATCCGCCGGCTGCTGTAGTCGTTCGAGGTGGGCTCGGTTGACCCTGCCGAGGCCATCGAGCAAACGACGCTGTTGGGAACGGGAGAGACGAGTACCGCGTAAGTTGGGGATCAACCGATAGAGATCGGCTTCATGATTGGGAATATGGGTCCCCTGATGAATCGCTGGGAGAAATGCTGAGTTCCATAGCGGCGGCCCCATCACCGGGGTACCCGGACACAACACAACGAACCCCGGCAAGTTTTGGTTCTCGGAACCCAAGCCGTAGGTAATCCACGATCCCAACGACGGCCGACTTTGCTGGTTGTGCCCGTTGTTGATCATCATCAGGGCCGGCTCGTGGTTCGGCAAGTCAGTCACCATCGATCGAATGATGCAAAAATCATCAATCGATCGACCGACATGGGGAAAGAGATCACTCACTTCAACCCCAGATTGCCCGTAGTGTCGAAAGGAAAACGGCGAACGCATGAGCTTTCCCGCCTGTCCCAACTGGGCTCCTGGGGGAGCTTCCTGCTCGCGAGGAGCCGACTTGCCGTGAAGCCTGTCGAGCATGGGCTTTCGGTCGAAGCTATCAATCTGCGAGAGCCCTCCGTTCATGAGGAGAAAAATGATCTGTTTGGCCCTTGCCGGAAAATGGCCTTTCCGGGGGGTCAGATGACTTCGACCTCCGATTTCGGCCTTCGAAGTCTGCTGTCCGCTCAATTCAGAGCTTAGGAGACTCGACAGCCCCACCCAACCAAAGCCGGCCCCTAGCCGCTCCAGCGCCTGCCGCCGACTGTAAAGAAGTGGGGATTGGATCTCGTTCATTTCAATTCCAACGGAACTCGCTAATCCACATACAGAAACTCGTTGGCACTCATCAGGATGTGTAGATACCCAACGAAGGCTGAATTCCCTCCGAGAGATTTCATAATCTCCAATCCCAGCTCAATATCGCCTTCGGCTGCCTCACGGCCGTAGAGGAGAAGGTAGGCCCGTTCGATGCGGACGCGATCCTCAGCGCTAACGCGTCGAAGCCGTTCAGCAAACGCCTCAGCCTGATGCCACACAAATTCGTTATTCAGAAAAAACAGCCGTTGCAAGGGCGAGTTCGTCGTCATTCTTTTCGCAGCCGACAGACGCGGGTCGGGAAAATCAAAGAGC